>JANNKG010000454.1:0-5875 GCA_031396185.1 Burkholderiales bacterium
ATCGTCGACGCGTTCAAGGCGCGCGACCACGTGGTGGCGATGACCGGCGACGGGGTGAACGACGCTCCGGCGCTCAAGCGCGCGAGCATCGGTGTGGCCCTGGGGATCACGGGCACGGACGTCACCAAGCAGACCGCCGACCTGGTGCTCACCGACGACAACTACGCGAGCATCGTGGCGGCCATCGAGCAGGGACGCATCATCTACTCGAACATCCGCAAGTTCGTGTACTTCCTACTCGCCTGCAACGCCGGCGAGATACTCATCATTTTCGGCTCCATGCTGATCGGCCTGCCGATCCCGCTGAGGCCCGTGCACCTGTTGTGGCTGAATCTGGTGAGCGACGGGGCCCCGGCGCTGGCGCTCGGCATGGAGAAGGGCGACCCCGACATCATGCAGCAGCCGCCGCGTCCACCGCGCGAGCCGGTGATCAACCGCGACATGGCGCTGGGCATCGGGGTGATCGCTGCGGTGGACGCGGTGGCGATCCTGTGGGCATTCTCCATCGGCCTGCAGCGCTATCCCGGTTCGCTGGAGGCGGCGCAGACGATCGCTTTCGTGACCCTTTGCTGCTCGGAGCTGATTCGCGCCTTTACCGCCCGCTCCGAATACGCCAGCGTCTTCTCGATCGGCTTGTTCACCAACCGCTGGATGAACTGGGCGGTCCTCGCATCCTTCCTCCTGGTGCTGACGGTGGTCTACGTCCCGTTCCTGAATCCGTTTTTCGACACGGTTCCGCTCACACTCGATGACTGGGTGATGATGGCGCCGTTCTTCTTCGCGTCGCCGATCGCAATGGAGCTGGTGAAGCTGTACCTGCGCAATCGGCAGGTCCCCGCGGCGGCGGCGGCGCAGGTTGGAGCGGGCTCCTGATCGGTAGGGCTTGCCGCTGTCCTCCGCAGCAGGGGCCGGCGCGTTGTCATGTCACACTGGGACCGCGTGATTGACCGCAGTCAAGTGACTTCCGGGGGGCGGGAGCCATAGAATTCGGCTAGAACCCCCCCCGATCCTGTCGAGGCCTACGAGGAGAGATCCATGAGCAAAATGCGTACGTTCGCGAAGTGCCTGGTCGCCGCGCTGGTGGCCGGGGCGTTCACGGCAACAACCCCGGCCCACGCCGCGTGGGAACCCACCAAGACCGTGGAATTCATCGTTCCGGCGGGCACCGGCGGCGGCGCCGACCAGATGGCGCGCCTCATCCAGTCGATCATCGCCAAGAACAACCTGATGAAGCAATCGATGGTGGTGATCAACAAGGGCGGCGGCGCGGGGGCCGAGGGGTTCCTCGACGTGAAGGGCGCGAAGGGCGAACCGCACAAGATCATCATCACGCTCTCGAACCTCTTCACCACGCCGCTCGCCACCGGCGTGCCCTTCAACTGGAAGGACCTGACGCCGGTGCGCATGATGGCGCTGGACCAGTTCGTGCTGTGGGTACCCGCGGACGCGCCCTACAAGACCGCGAACGAATACATCGCGGCGGTCAAGGCCGGCGGCAACAACAAGTTCAAGATGGGCGGCACCGGCTCCAAGCAGGAAGACCAGATCATCACGGTCGCCCTCGAAAAGGTCGCGGGATCGAAATTCATCTACGTGCCGTTCAAGGGCGGCGGCGAGGTGGCGACCCAGCTGGTCGGCAAGCACATCGATTCTTCGGTCAACAATCCGATCGAGGCGGTGGCGCAATGGCGCGGCGGCAACCTGCGCCCGCTGTGCGTGTTCGACGATACGCGCATGCCCTACAAGGACAAGATCACCAAGGACATGTCGTGGAGCGATATCCCGACCTGCAAGGAGTCGGGTGTCCCCACCGACTACGTGATGCTGCGCGGCATCTTCATGGCCGGCGGCGCCACCTCCGACCAGGTGAAGTACTACGCCGAGCTGATGGACAAGGTTCGCCAGACTCCCGAGTGGAAGAAGTTCATGGAGGACGGCGCCTTCAACCAGACCTCGATGGTGGGCAAGGAGTACGGCGACTGGGTCGCGAAGAACGAAACCCTGCACTTCAACCTGATGAAGGAAGCCGGCTTCCTCGCCGCGGGTTCCGCGGCAAAGTAGGCGCGCCGGGGCTCCGGGCGTTCGCCTGGGGCCTTTCTTCCACTCTCCGGGGGTAGCCTCGATGCAGGAGCAGCAAGGCCGGCCGGTCGGCTCGGTGCGCGTCTGGGAGATCATCGTCGCGGCCGCATTCCTCGCCCTCGGCGCGCTGGTTGTCTGGGACAGCCGGCGCCTGGGCTCGCAGTGGGCATCCGATGGCCCCCAGGCAGGATACTTCCCGTTCTACATCGGCTCGATCATCTGCATTTCCGCCATCGCGATCCTGGTGGCGGCCGTCAATTCGGGCCCCAAGGTTGACAAGCCCTTCGTCCTTTGGGGCCAGCTCAAGATGGTCCTCACGGTCATGATCCCCAGCGTCGCGTACGTGGCTCTCATCGCCAACCCGGTGTATTCGCTCGGAATCTACGAGGCGAGCGCGCTGTTCATCGCATTCTTCATGCGCCTGCTGGGCAAGTATGGGTGGGGAATGATCGCCGCGGTGGCGGTCGGGGTGATGGTCGTGTTCTTCCTGATGTTCGAGGTGTGGTTCAAGGTTCCGCTGCCCAAGGGGCCGATCGAAGCCCTTTTCGGGTTCGCGTAGGAAGCGCGAATGCAAGAAATCAATTCGCTCATCGGCGGCTTCGCGGTGGCCCTCACCTGGTTCAACGTGATGCTGATGCTCGCGGGCGTGACGCTTGGCGTGCTGATCGGCGTGCTTCCGGGCCTCGGCGGGGCCAACGGCGTGGCGATCCTGCTGCCGCTCACCTTCTCGATGGCGCAGCAGCCCGGGGGCGCCACGTCGGCCATCATCCTGCTGTCGTGCATCTACTGGGGCGCGCTCTTCGGGGGCGCCATCACCTCCATCCTGTTCAACATCCCCGGCGAGCCGTGGTCGGTCGCGACGACCTTTGACGGTTACCCGATGGCGCAGAAGGGCAAGGCCGCCCAGGCGCTCACGGCCGCGTTCACTTCATCGTTCGTGGGCGCTTTCATCGCGGTGGTGATGATCACGTTCCTCTCGCCGCTCGTGGCGCGATTCGCGCTCAAGTTCGGGCCGCCCGAGTTCTTCTCGGTGTACCTGCTCACCTTCTGCGCGTTCGTCGGCATGGCCAAGGGATCCCCCTTCAAGACCATCGCGGCGATGATGCTGGGCTTCGCGCTGGCCGCCGTGGGGCTGGATACCGTCACCGGGCAGCTGCGGCTTACCTTCGGGCACATGGAGCTCCTGAAGGGCTTCGACTTCCTCATCGCCGTGATCGGGCTCTTCGGAATCGGCGAGATCCTCCTCACCATCGAGGAAGGACTGGTGTTCAAGGGCAAGAGTGCCAAGCTCAATGTGAAGGTCGTTCTCGAGACCTGGAAGGAGCTGCCGAAGTACTGGAAGACGTCGCTGCGCAGCTCGCTCGTCGGCTGCCTCATGGGCATCGTGCCG
The DNA here is from genome assembly GCA_031396185.1 of Burkholderiales bacterium. Lineage (GTDB taxonomy): Bacteria > Pseudomonadota > Gammaproteobacteria > Burkholderiales > Usitatibacteraceae > Usitatibacter. Next base: position 3,470 of record JANNKG010000454.1, read on the forward strand.
GGGGGTGCCACGCCGGCGTCGTTCATGAGCTACGGCGTGGCCAAGCGCATGTCGCGCGACGGCGAGAAGTTCGGCACCGGCCAGATCGAGGGCGTGGTGGCGCCTGAGACCGCGGCGCATGCGGCCGGGACTTCGGCGCTGCTGCCGATGCTGACACTTGGGGTGCCGGGCTCGCCCACGGCGGCGGTGCTGCTCGGGGGCCTGATGATCTGGGGGCTGCAGCCCGGGCCGCTGCTGTTCACCGAGAAGGCCGACTTCGTCTGGGGGCTCATCGCCTCGATGTACCTGGGCAATATCGCCGGCCTGATCGTGGTGCTCACCTGCGTGCCGCTGTTCGCCTCGATCCTGCGGGTGCCGTTCTCGATCATCGCGCCGGTGATCCTGGTGATCTGCGCGATCGGCGCCTTCACGGTGCACAGCTCGATGTTCGACGTGTGGCTGATGCTGGTATTCGGCGTCATGGGCTACATCTTCAAGAAGCTCGACTATCCGCTGGCGCCGCTGGTGCTCGCCCTGGTGCTCGGGGACCGCGCCGAGGACTCCTTCCGCCAGTCGATGCTGATGTCGCAGGGCGACCTCGGGATTCTCTTCGCCAATGGACTGGTGGGGTCGATCACGGCGCTTGCCCTGCTGATGCTCTTCTGGCCGCTGATCTCGAAGGGGATCGGCATCGTGCGCGGCAAGAACTCGCCGCCGCCGACCCTTACGGAGTGAATCGATGGCCGTGATCGCGATGACCCAGGAGATGGCCACCCACGGCAAGGACGTGGCGCTGGGCGTGTGCGAGGCGCTCGGGCTGCAGCAGGTTCGCCACGAAGTAGGCGACGTGGTGGCCGGGCGCATGAGCGTGAAGAAGAGCCTCATCCGCCGCATTCGCGAGGGCAAGGCGGGCAAGGTCGAGAAATGGGCGGCCGATGAGAAGACGATCTCGATCTTCACCGCCGAGGAGGTGTTCGACCTGGCCGTGAAAGGCAACGTGCTGATCCGCGGCTGGGGCGCCACCCTGCTGCTGCGCTCGGTGCCGCATATCCCGTGCGTGCGTGTCTGCGCGCCGCTGGAGGCGCGCGTGAAACGCCTGATGGAGCGCCTCGAGACCGACGACGCGGAGCTCGCCCGCCGGGAGATCGAGGTCGACGACGCCGCGCGCGCCTCTCGTATGGGCGAGCACTTCAACGTCACCTGGGGCGATCCGACCCTCTACGACTTGACGCTGAACACCGAACGGATCGCGATTTCCACGTGTGTCCAGCAGGTGGTGGCGCTCGCGCGGTCGCCCGGGTTCCAGGAGACCCCGGCGTCGCGGCGAAGCCTCGAAGACCTGGCGCTGCAGGCACGCGCCCGCGCGGCGCTCCGGGCCGATCCGCGCACCGTGGGCATCGATATCGTCGTGGACGTGGAGGGCGGCGTCGTGACCCTGCGCGGAATCGTCGTCAACGATGCCGAGAAGGCGCTGTGCGAGGAGATCGTGTCGCGGCTGCCCGGCGTGAAATCCGTGGTGGATCAGCTGCGAACCATGGCCGGCGGGCTCTACCGCTTCCCGTCCCAAGTGAAGGACCGCTAGATCTTGCCGGCGTGCTTGAGGCGGGAGAGGGTTTCGGCGGAGAGGTTCAGGTAGGAGGCGAGCTCCTTCTTCGGCACGCGCTCCAGGAGGTCCGGATGCTTGCGGCCGAAGCGGTGCACGCGCCCGGGCGCATCGAGCAGGTGGAGCGTGATGGTGTGCGCCATCACCTCGCTCATCAGGAACATGACCTCGTACTCGAAGTCCTCCTTCAGGTCCGGGTGGCGGTCGAGGAAGGCGACCCATTGCGGCAGCGGCAGCTTGGCCACGCGCGCCTTGGTGACCGCGCGGATCGAGTAGGGCGCGGGCGTGCGCAGCTTCCACGCCGCATAGCTCGTGTCCATGTCGTCTTCCTTGGCGAAGCGCAGGATCATCTCCTTGCCCTCGGGACTCGCCACGACGCGCTTGAGCACCCCGTCGAGCACGAAGTACTGCTCCATCTCGTGGGCCCCCTGGGAGAGGAGCACGTCGCCTTTGCGGTAGTCCATCACGACCAGGATCGCCTCGAGTTCGTCGAAGGCGGGCTTCGGCAGGCGCCTCAGGACGATGTTCAGGTGCAGGCGCTCGCGTAACGGGCCGAGTTCCGGGTGGTTTATGAGGAGAGTCATCGCGTGCCGAAAGGGTCGAAACTTGACCCGTATCAAGGTGGTCTGCGAGGGCGATTTCTAAGATTGTAGCCTGATTCGAAGGTCCATTTTCCCTGCCTGGCCGCGCTTTCCCGAGGCCGAAGGCACCCCCGGAGGAATACATCATGGCAACCGTCACCCCGCCCGCCGCCACGCCCCGCGTCCGCTCTGGGCGGCGGGCTGGGGAGCGGCGCTCCTCGGGCTGCCCCTCGGGGGGGCGGC
>JANNKG010000471.1:0-8442 GCA_031396185.1 Burkholderiales bacterium
GTCGTCGACGACGCGCCCGATGGCGAGGTGGAAGCTGTTGGAGCCGAGGTCGACGGCGCCGAGGGTATTATATTGGCTCACGAATCCTTGAGTACCTGGAAAACCGTCGCTCGAGGTGGAGTATGCCATCCGCCCCTGTCACGCAACGGTCACGAAGCGCCGCTACCCTCATGGCAAAGAAGCCAAAGGCCCCCCGGGTCCAGCCAAAGCGCGTGCAGCGCCATTCCCCCGAGCACTACCTCAACCGCGAGCTCCAGGCGCTCGAGTTCAATCGGCGCGTCCTCGCGCAGGCCGAGGACCGCACCGTGCCGCTGCTCGAGCGCCTCAAGTTCCTCTGCATCGTTTCGTCGAACCTCGACGAGTTCTTCGAGATTCGCGTCTCCGGAATCAAGGAGCAGATCAAGCTGGGTGCAGCGGCCGGGGGCGCCGATGGCCTCATGCCCCTCGAGGTGTTCCGCCAGATCGCCGCGCGGGCCCAGGGGATCGTGGAGCGCCAGTACCGGCTGCTCAACGACGAAATCCTTCCCGGGCTCGCCAAGGAGGGGATCAACTTCCTGCGCCGCACCGCGTGGAGTTCCAGCCAGCAGGAATGGATCCGTGATTATTTCTTTCGCGAGATGATGCCGGTGCTGACGCCGATCGGGCTCGATCCCGCGCATCCGTTCCCGCGGGTCTTCAACAAGAGCCTGAATTTCGCGGTCGAACTCGAGGGCCGCGACGCTTTCGGGCGCGATTCACGCGCTGCCATCGTGCAGGCCCCCCGGGTCCTGCCGCGGGTGATTCGCCTGCCAAAGCAGGTCGCACAGGGCCCCAACGACTTCATCTTCCTCACCTCCGTCCTGCACGCGCACGTGGGAGAGCTCTTCACCGGCATGAACGTGCTTGGCTGCTACCAGTTCCGCGCCACGCGCAACTCCGACCTTTTCGTCGAGGAGGAGGAGGTGAAGGACCTGCGCCTGGCGCTGCAGGGCGAGTTGCCGCAGCGGCACTTCGGCGACGCTGTGCGCCTCGAAGTCGCCGACAACATGTCGGAGTCGATGACGCGCTTCCTGCTCGCGCAGTTCGGGCTCGAAGGCGACGACCTCTATTCGGTCGCCGGCCCGGTGAACCTGGTGCGGCTGATGAGCATCCCCGAGCAGGTCAACCGGCCCGACCTCGAGTTTCCCGCCTTCCAGCAGGGGCTGCCGAAGGCGGTCTCCAAGGGCCGTGACCTGTTCGCGACCATCCGGCGCGGCGACGTCCTGATGCACCGCCCGTTCCAGTCGTTCACTCCGGTGATCGAGTTCATCCGCGAGGCGGCGAGCGACCCGCAGGTGGTGGCGGTGAAGCAGACGGTCTACCGGACCGGCACTGACTCGGTGATCATGCAGACGCTCATCGACGCCGCGCGCGCCGGCAAGGAAGTGACCGTGGTGGTGGAGCTGATGGCGCGCTTCGACGAGGAGGCCAACATCAACTGGGCGGCGCGCCTCGAGGAGGTCGGCGCCCACGTGGTGTACGGCGTCGTCGGCCACAAGACCCACGCCAAGATGTCGCTGGTGGTGCGGCGCGAGGAAGGGCGGCTGGTGCGCTACGCCCACGTCGGCACCGGAAACTACCATCCGCGGACTGCGCGCTTCTATACCGACTTCGACCTGCTCACCTGTCGCGACGCGATCTGCGCCGACGTGGGTGAGGTGTTCCAGCAGCTCACGGGCCTGGGCAAGGTGACGAAGCTGAAGCATCTCTGGCAGGCGCCGTTCACGCTCCATGAGCGCACGCTCGCGGCGATCGAGAACGAGACGCGCGTGGCCAAGTCGGGGAAGCCCGCGCGCATCATCGCCAAGATGAATGCCCTCCTCGAGCCACAGGTGATCGACGCGCTCTACAAGGCTTCGCAGGCGGGGGTGAAGGTCGACCTCATCGTGCGCGGGGTGTGCGCGCTTCGCCCGGGCGTGAAGGGGCTGTCGGAGAACATCCGGGTGCGCTCGATCATCGGGCGCTTCCTCGAGCACACGCGCATCTTCCATTTCAGGAATGGCGGCGAGGCCGAGGTCCTGCTGTCGAGCGCCGACTGGATGGAGCGCAACTTCTTCCGCCGCATCGAGCTCTGCGTCCCGGTGCTCGACCCGAAGGTGCGCCGGCGCGTGATGCGCGAGGGGCTCAAAGCCTACCTCGATGACAACACGCAGTCCTGGGAGATGCAGGCCGACGGCGCGTTCAAGCGCCGCAAGCCCGCTCGCGGCAAGGCCTTCTGCGCGCAGCAGTACCTGCTCAAGACCCTTGCGAAATAGCGGGCGGCGGCGGATGTGCTGGCTGGGGCATCAAACACAGAGGACACAGAGGTAACACAGAGGGGCACAGAGGAAACCAAAGCATTGTGAGTGTTCGCGGCCAAGGTGCCATCCCACGAAGTTCACACACGGTTTTGCTTTCCTCTGTGCCCCTCTGTGATCCTCTGTGTCCTCTGTGATGAATCCGGTGTTCTTATCTCGTGGTAACCGGCCCGTCAGCCACCCCAGCTACTGCCAGAATTTCCACCACGATTTCGTGCGGTTCTGGCCGTCGCGAGCCATGCGGTCTGCGGGGAAGTTCTTCGCCAGCACCTTGCGGGCATCGTCGCGTAGCTCGGTCATGCCCATGCGGTCGTAGGCCTCGACCATCACGTCGAGCGCCTCGCGGTGGATGGGTGAATTGGGAAAGCGCGTGATCGCATCCTGGGCGCGATTGGCGGCGGCAAGGAACGCGCCCCGCGAAAGGTAGTAGCGCGCGACGTGGATCTCGTGCCGCGCCAATGCCTCGACCAGGTAGGACATGCGTTGGCGCGCATCGGAGGAGTAGCGGCTATCGGGGAAGCGCGTCACCAGGTCCTTGAACCCCTCGAACGATTCGCGTGCCGCCTTGGGATCGCGGTCGGCGAGGTCCTGGGTGATGATCCGCGCGAACGGCCCGAGGTCTTCCTTGAAATTCACCAGCGCCTTCAAGTAGAGCGCGTAGTCGAGGTTCGGATGGTTGGGGTGCAGCTTCAGGAACTTGTCGATCGCCGAGAGCGCCTGCGCCGTGTCGCCCTGCTTGTAGTGCGCATACGCCACTTCCATCTGCGCCTGCTGGGCAAAGCGGCCGAACGGGAACTTGGATTCGAGCGCCTCGTAGATCTTGATCGAGGCGTCCCAGTTGCGGTTGTCGAACTCTTCCTTCGCCGCCTTGTAATAGTCGGCCGCGGTCCAGTCCTTGCGCGGATCGATCTTGTCGGCGAACAATCCGCATCCCGCCACGCTCAGCGCGAGGAGGACCGAGGCCAATGCCGTTACACTCCGATTCATGGTGAATCCCGTTTCGCGAAGCGCAAATTATACCGCGCCACCAGCGCCGCCCCCCGCTAGGCAATTCACCATTCCCCTGGAGATGGCGGGGTTGCGCCTCGACCAGGCGCTGGCGCGCCTGCTGCCGCAGGAGTCGCGCAGCCGGCTGGTGCGCCTGATAGAGGAGGGCCACGTGCAGGTCGCGGGCCGGGCGGCTTCGGCCAGCCTCAAGATGAGGAGCGGGGAAGCGGTCGAGGTGGCGCTTGCCGCGCGCGAGGTCGATTCGGCATTCCGGCCCGAGGCCATCGCGCTCGCGGTGCTGCACGAGGACGATGACGTTCTGGTGATCGACAAGCCCGCGGGACTGGTGGTGCATCCGGGAAGCGGCAACTGGGCCGGAACGATGCTCAACGCGCTGCTGCACCACTGCCCTGCGGCGGAGCAATTGCCGCGTGCCGGAATCGTGCACCGCCTGGACAAGGATACGAGCGGGCTGCTGGTGGTGGCCAAGAACGAGCCGGCGCAGCTCGCCCTGGTTCGCCAGCTGCAGGCGCGCACCATGAAACGCACCTACTTCGCGCTCGCGCGTGGAGCCGTGAAGGGGCCCGGACGCGTCGATGCGCCCATCGGGCGCCATCCGGTGCACCGCACCCGCATGGCGGTGGTGCCTGCCGGCAAGGCTGCCGTGACCCATTACCGCGTGCGCGAGGCCTTCGCCACGCACACGCTGCTCGAGTGCTCGCTCGAGACCGGGCGCACGCACCAGATTCGCGTGCACCTCGCCTCGATCGGCCATCCCATCGAGGGCGACGCGGTGTACGGCAAGCGCGGGCCGCGGGCCCTCGAGCGCCAGGCCCTGCACGCGTGGAAGCTCGCGTTCGTGCACCCGCGCTCGGGCAAGACGGTGGAGTTCGAGTCGCCACTGCCCGGCGATTTCAGCGCGCTCCTCGAAAGCCTGCGGCGTTGAAGCTGCCGCGCCAGTGGCTGGTCCCCGAGTGGCCGGTGCCGGGAAATGTGCGCGCCTTCGTGACGACTCGCGCCGGCGGCGTCAGCGCAGGCGAATACGCTTCCATGAACCTGGGCGCGAGCAGCGGCGATGATCCGCAAAATGTCGAGCGCAATCGCCAGGTCGTGCGCGCACTGCTGCCGACCATGCCGCGCTGGATGGTGCAGGTGCACGGCAACCAGGTCGCCGACCTGGACATCTTCCGCGAGGCCGACACGCCCACCGCGGATGGGGCGGTGCTGAGCGTAGTCGGGCGCGTAGCCACGGTGCTCACCGCCGATTGCATGCCGCTCTTCGTGGCCGACATGCGCGGCGGGCGGGTTGGCGTCGCCCACGCGGGCTGGCGGGGCATGGCCTCGGGCGTGATCGAGAACGTCGTCCGGTCGCTGGGCGCGCCGGCGGCAAGTGTGGCGGCGTGGATGGGACCGACGATCGGACCCACCGCTTTCCAGGTGGGGCCGGAGGTCAAGGAGGCGTTCGAGCGCTTCGACCCGGCCGCGGGCTCGGCCTTCGCGCCCGATGTCCCGGGCAGGTTCATGTGCGACCTCTACGCCCTCGCCCGGCAGCGCCTGGTACGCGCTGGCGTGCGCGAGATCCACGGCGGCGGCTACTGCACCCATGGAGACGCCACGCGTTTCTTTTCCTTTCGGCGCGCGCCGAAGAGCGGACGCATGGGCGCCTTCATTTGGCTGGAATAATGGCCGGCCGCTGAGCTCCTCCCACCATGCCGATCCTCGCCCAGATCCTCATCGCCTGCATCGCCGGGAGCCTGCTGTCCCTGGCGCTCGCCGCGGCCGTAGCCTTTCGGGTGAAGGCCCGCTGGATCCCGATGCTGGTGAGCTACGCCGTGGGCGCGCTGCTGGGCGTGGTATTCCTCGATATCCTTCCGCACATCTTCAGCGAAACGAAGAATCCCAGCCGGATCGCCGCCTTCATCCTGTTCGGGATCCTGGCTTTTTTCGTCCTCGAGAAACTGCTGCTGTGGCGTCACCACCACCACGGCGAGGAGGACCTCGGGGAAGTGCAGGCGCACGCTGTCCACGGCCACGACTCGGGGCGCTCGGGCTGGATGATCGTGATCGGCGACTCGTTCCACAACTTCACCGACGGCGTAATCATCGCGGCGGCCTTCATCGCCGACCCGCGCCTTGGCGTCGTTACCGCCGTCGCGATCATCGCCCACGAGATCCCGCAGGAGATCGGCGATTTCCTGGTGCTGCTGCATTCGGGCTTCGGCAAGCGGATGGCGCTTGCGATGAACGCCGTTTCGGGGCTCGCGACCGTGGCGGGAGCGCTGCTCGCCTGGTTCGCGCTGGCCTCGGTGTCGCACTGGATCCCGGAGATCCTCGCGATCGCCGCGGCAAGCATGATCTACGTGGCCGTGGCCGACCTGATTCCGGGCCTCCACAAGCGCACCGCGATTCGTGAGACTCTGGTGCAGGTGGCGTTCATCGCGCTCGGCATTGCCAGCATCTGGCTGATCCACGCCGCCCTCCTCCCGGAGCATTGAGGGCAGCGCCGGCCGTCGTACAATGAAGGCGTTGTTTGCGAAGCAGGAGCCATGGCCAAAGCCCGCCCCCCCCGAGACACCGATCAGATCGCAGCCCGCCTGCGCGAAGCCCAGGAGCGGCTCGCCGAGCCGCCGTCCAACGGCGAGGGCGCGGGCCAGCACGTCATGTCAGGCTTCGCCGACGCCTACCGCGCCTGGCTGGAAGCGATGAGCGCCAAGCCCGAGGCCCTGCTCGACCTGCAGGGCCGCTACATGCAGGAGCAGATGCGCCTGTGGATGGGGTCGATGCAGCCGCCCCCGGATGCCGTCGATGGCGAGCGCCCGGCCACCGACAAGCGCTTCAATGCCCCGGAGTGGGACGCGCTTCCGGTATTCCGCTATTTCCGCGACTCCTACCTGCTGACTTCGAAGATGATGATGGAGGCGGTCGAGGACTCGACGCTCGAGCCGGACGTCAAGCAGCGCATGCGTTTCTTCATGCGCCAGTATCTCGACGCGGCGGCGCCGTCGAATTACCTTGCCACCAACCCCGAGGCGATCAAGGCGGCGATGGAAAGCGGCGGCGAGACGCTCCAGGAGGGCATGAAGAACCTGCTCGCCGACATGGAGAAGGGCCGCATCTCGATGACCGACGAGACGGCCTTCGAGGTCGGGCGCAACATCGCGGTGTCGAAGGGCTCCGTGGTGTTCGAGAACGAGCTGGTGCAGCTGATCCAGTACGAGCCCACCACCCCTAAAGTGCACGAGCGCGCGCTGGTGATGGTGCCGCCGTGCATCAACAAGTTCTACATCATGGACCTGCAGCCCGAAAACTCCCTGGTGCGCCACGCCGTGAGCGAGGGCCACACGGTATTCATGATGTCGTGGCGCAACGTGAAGCAGGAGCACGAGCACGTGACCTGGGACGACTACATCCGCGACCTTGCCGAAGCCCTCGGTGAAGCCCAGCGCATCGTGGGCGTCGAGCGCATGAACGTCCTCGGCTTCTGCATCGGCGGCACGCTGCTTGCCTCCGCCCTCGCGGTGCTTGCGAAGAAGGGCAAGCACCCGGCGGCGAGCCTCACGCTGCTGACCACGCTGCTCGATTTCACCGACCCGGGCGAGATTCGCGTGTACCTCGACAAAGCCTTCGTCGAAAAGCGCGAAAAGCAGCTCAAGCGCGGCGGCATCGTGCCGGGAGGCGAGCTTGCGGGCGCCTTCTCGAGCCTGTGCGCCAATGACCTCGTCTGGTCCTACGTCGTGAACAACTACCTCAAGGGCAAGCAGCCCCCGGCCTTCGACCTGCTCTACTGGAATTCCGACGCCACCAACCTGCCGGGCCCGATGTACGCGTACTACCTGCGCAACACCTACCAGGACAACAAGCTTGCCACCCCCGACGCGCTCAGCATGTGCGGTGTGCCGGTGAGCTTGAAGCGGATCAAGCTGCCCACGTTCGTGTTCGCCGCGCGCGAGGACCACATCGTCCCGTGGAAGGGCGGCTACAAGAGCGCGCGCCTGCTCGGGGGCAAGGTCACGTTCGTGCTCGGTGCCAGCGGGCACATCGCCGGCACGATCAACTCGGCCCTGAAGGGGAAGCGCAGCTACTGGGTCAACGCCGACGGCACGGCCGATGCCGACAAATGGCTCGCCGGGGCGCGCGAGGTGCCCGGCAGCTGGTGGGTCGAGTGGACGAAGTGGTTGAAGCCCCACGGCGGCAAGATGGTGCCCGCGCGAAAGAAGCTGGGCGACGCGAAGAGGAAGCCGATCGAGCCCGCGCCGGGGCGCTACGCGCAGGAGCGGGCCTAGCAACATTCACAACCAGTGAGGAGGAGACGAGATGGCTCAGAGAATCGCGCTGGTCACGGGCGGCATGGGCGGGTTGGGCGAGGCGATCTGCATGAAGCTCGGGAAGATGGGCATCAAGGTCGTGGTCACCTACTCGCCCGGCAACACCAAGCACAACGAGTGGCTGAAGGAGATGGAGGGGCAGGGGTTCAAGTTCCTGGCCTATGCGTGCGACGTCGCAGACTTCGAGTCCTGCAGCAAGATGGTCGCCCAGGTGGCCAAGGAAGTCGGGCCCGTGGACATCCTCATCAACAATGCGGGCATCACGCGCGACATGACCTTCAAGAAGATGACCAAGGTCGACTGGGATGCGGTGATCAGGACCAACCTCGACAGCGTCTTCAACGTGACCAAGCCGGTGGTCGACGGGATGGTCGAGCGCGGCTGGGGCCGGGTGATCAACGTCTCCAGTGTGAACGGGCAGAAGGGCGCCTTCGGGCAGACGAACTACTCGGCCGCCAAGGCCGGCATGCACGGTTTTTCCAAGGCGCTCGCCTACGAGGTGGCGCGCAAGGGGGTGACGGTCAACACCATCTCGCCCGGCTATATCGGGACCAAGATGGTGCTCGCGATCCCGAAGGACGTCCTCGATAGCAAGATCATTCCGCAGATCCCGATGGGCCGGCTCGGCAAGCCCGACGAGGTAGCGGGGCTGTGCGCCTATCTCGCCTCGGACGAGGCCGCGTTCCTCACCGGCGCCAACATCGCGATCAATGGCGGACAGCACATGCAGTAATTGGGGGCCGGCGCTCTAGCGCTTCCGACGCACCGGCTCTTGGTCTCGGGCGAATTGAGGCGCCGCGCGACGTCGAGGGCGC
>JANNKG010000530.1:0-12016 GCA_031396185.1 Burkholderiales bacterium
TCGCATTTATAGGTTTGGGCGTGATGGGCTTTCCGATGGCGGGGCACCTCAGGGCGAAGGGCTACGACGTGACGGTGTACAACCGCACGGGCTCGAAGGCCGAGGACTGGGTGAAGAAGCACGGCGGCAAGTCCGCGCCTACCCCGGCCGCGGCGGCGAAGGACGCCGACTTCGTGATGCTGATGGTCGGCAATGACAAGGACCTGCTCGACGTCGCCCTGGGTCGTGATGGGGCGCTAGCGGGCATGAAGCGCGGCGCAGTCCTCATCGACCACACCACGGCCTCGGCGGACGCCGCGCGCAAGGTGTTCGCCGAGGCGAAGGCAAAGGGCATCGATTTCATCGACGCGCCGGTCTCGGGCGGGCAGGCGGGGGCGGAGAACGGCAAGCTCACGGTAATGTGTGGCGGAGAAGCGGCGCCGTTCGAGCGATCCAAGCCGGTGATGGATTCCTATGGCCGCGCGGTGACGCTGATGGGCGCCGCCGGCTCCGGGCAGCTCACCAAGATGGTGAACCAGATCTGCATCGCCGGCCTGGTGCAGGCGCTCTCCGAAGGCATCGCGTTCGCCGAGAAGGCGGGCCTGGATGCGGAACTCGTCCTCGACGTGATTTCCAAGGGCGCGGCGCAGTCGTGGCAGATGGAGAACCGTGGCAAGACCATGCACGCACGCAAGTTCGACTTCGGCTTCGCGGTGGACTGGATGCGCAAGGACCTGGGCATCTGCCTCGAGGAGGCCAAGCGCAACGGCGCGAAGCTTCCGGTCACCGAAGTGGTCGACAAGTACTACGGCGAGGTGCAGAAGTCGGGCGGCAATCGGTGGGATACTTCTTCATTGATCACACGCATCTAGGAGACGCACATGGGAATGAAGCTTTACTACGCGCCGGGCGCCTGCTCGCTCGCATCGCACATTGCCCTCGAGGAAGTCGGCCTCGCCTACGACACCGTGCGGCTCGATCTCGCCGCCGGCGACCAGCGCAAGCCCGAGTACCTCGCGATCAACCCGCGCGGGCGCGTGCCGACCCTGATCGTGAACGGCCATGCGATGACGGAAAACGTCGGCATCCTCACCTACCTCGGCGGCGGCTACCCGCAGGCGAAGATCTGGCCCGACGATACGTGGCACCAGGCCCTGTGTGTCTCGACGATGGCGTGGCTCTCCAACTCAGTGCATGCGACCTACGGCCACCTCGTGCGGCCGGCCCGATACGCCGACGATTCCCCGGCACAGGAGGCGATCAAGACCAAGGCGCGCCAGATGTACGGCGATTACCTGAAGGAGATCGACGCGCTGCTCAAGGGCCACAAATGGTCCATCGGCAGCCACTACACCGTGGCCGACGCCTACCTGCTGGTGTTCTATCGCTGGGGCAACCGCAACGGCTACCCCGTGAAGTCCCTCGCCAACTATTCGGCGCTCGCCGACCGGGTGCTGGCGCGACCGGCGGTGAAGAAGGTCATGGCGGCCGAGAACATCACGATGGACTGAGAAAACCAGGGACGGACCCTGATTTCCCATGTCGTTCGAATTCATCGGGAAACTAGGGTCAGTCCCTGGTTTTCTCAATGCCGGTGAGATGTGTGGTGCTCGCGCAACAGATCGCGCCCGAAGTCGCCGTCGTAGTCGCGCCACACGGTGTGCACGTGGTTGCCGTCGTTCTGCGACGCATCGTATTCGATCAGGAAATTCGCCCCCTGCACGCGGTAGTAGTGCGGCTTGCCGCGCTCCGGCGGCCCCGCCCAGGCGAAGCGAATCGAGTCGAAGCCTTCGCCCGCCCGCGCAAGGCGCATGGCGCGAAGCGGCGGCTCGAAGCTCTCGGCGTACACCTCGATCAGCTTCCGCAGCTGCGCCTTCTGCGCCTCGTTCATGGCGCGTGCCTCGATGCCCCGGTTGTCGAGTGGCGCAACCCGGTCCCGCGCACCGGTGACGATATCGCCATAGCTGCGTGAATCGACGATCGCGGTCCGGCGCTGCGCGCTGTCCAGCAGGCCGAGGAGCGTGCGCCCCTCGTCTTCCTCGTGCGCGAGCACCCGCAGCCCTTGCCTGGGCCCCTTGCGCACCTCGGCGGGATTGGCGCCGAAGAAGCTCGGCGTGGTCGCGACCGCGGAATCGCCGCGCAGCGTGAAGTTGAGCGACAAATGATGTCCCTCGAAGCGCCAGCCCCAGGGCGCCTGCGCGTCGGGCGCGCCGAAGAACACCACGAAGTATTTCTGGGGATCACGCAACAGGCCGAAGGTCTCGATCTCGCGGAGCACCAGCTCCAGCTCGATGATGTTCAACGCCTTGCGATGCCCCACCGACGAAAGCGCGGTCCTGAGCAGGCGGTGGACAGCTTCGCGCTGCGTCGCGTCGAGGTCGGCGAACGAAAGCCCGGGGCGCGATCGCGGCGTGTAATGCCATTCGGTGCGCTGCGGGTCCGCCGACGGCAATACCAGCCGAGAGCGATGGCCGTCAGCCACCGAGGCGATCAGCGCTTCGGCCGCGGAGCGCATCCGTGCCCCGGGCGCGTCCTGGGCCACCGCGCCCAGGGGGAAAAGCGCGAAAAGCGAGGCAAAACCAATTTGAGCGAACCGGGGCCTGAACATGGGAAAATGATACCCCCATGGAGATTCGCTTCGACCATCTCGTCCTCGCGTCGCGTACGCTCGAAGAGGGCGTCGCGTGGGTCGAGCGGCGCCTCGGCGTCACGGTGGGGCCCGGCGGAAAGCACGACGTCATGGGCACCCACAACCGGCTGCTCGCGCTGGGACCAGGCCGTTTCCTCGAGGTGATCGCCATCGATCCCGACGCGCCCCCGCCGCTGCAGCCGCGCTGGTTCGAGCTCGATTCCCCGGCGATGCACGCAAGGCTTGCGCAGGGACCGGCCTTCATTCATTGGGTGGCGCGCACCGACGACATCGAGGCGGCGGTCGCGGCCGTCTACGAGAAGCCGCCGGAAATCCTCGCGCTGTCGCGGGGCGCCTTCCGCTGGAAGATCGCGGTCGCCGCGGATGGCAGCCTGCCGCTCGGCGGGATCGCGCCCACCATCATCCAATGGTTCTCGGCGCACCCCACCGAGGTGCTGCCACAGTCGGGCTGCCGGCTCGAGTCGCTGGTGCTGATGCATCCCGATGCGACCGCGACCCTGCATGCCCTGCGCTTCGCGGGCCTCGGATCCGACGACCCCGTCGAGGCGCATCATGAAGGCGCGGGCCTCGAAGCCCGGATTCGCACGCCGAAGGGCACCGTCGTCATTCGGGAATGATGCAGTCGGGCGGCTGTCCACGCGACCGCGGCAAGCGGCTTGAGCCCTAGCGGAAATGTGAACTTGTTCACAGACGCGCCTGCGGGCGAGGCGCAGTGTTTCCCCTGGCGCATTGGGTCCCGTCAGCATGGACAAAAATCAACAAGCCGGCCCGCCGACTGGTGGCAAGTGGCCTGATCCGAGGCTGCGAGCGCTCCAGGTCGACGAGCTGTACCATTTCGCGCCGACCGCCGCGGCCTTCTCCTATTTGGGCGCGCTCCTCACCCTTGGCGTACTGATCGAAACGGGTGACATCGGGCGCGGTGCGGTGTGGTTCCTGTGGGCGACGGGCGTCACGGTCTTTCGCTTCATGGCGCTGGTCGCATACCGCCGGCGCGCACCGGGCTCGGATCCCGACGCGTGGGCGCGGCTGGTGGTGGCGGCGAATCTCCTCGCCGGCATCCAATGGGGCATGCTCGGCGCGCTCCTCTTTCCAGAGCAGAGCGGCTACCGCCAGCTCTTCACCATCATGGTGATCACCTGCTTCGTCGGTGGCTCGCTGCCCGCCTACGCGTCGGTGAAGGGCGCGCACGAAGCGCTTGCCGTGCCGGCCACCCTGCCCACTGCGTTCAACCTCTTCTTCGTGCAACAGGGCATCCACTGGTTCGCCGGCCTTACCGCGCTATTCTTCTGTTTCGCGATCGTCTATTACGCGCGCAAGCTCAACCGGCACATCGAAGACCGCTTCCGGCTGCAGATCGAACGCGACGACCTTCTAGGGCTCACGGCGCTGCTCAACGAGAAGCTCGAGCGCGAGAACCGGGAGCTCGCTCACCGGGCGGCGGTGCGCGGAATTTCGGTGGAGAGCGCACGGGATCGCGCCGGCCGCCTCGAGACGCTGTTCGAACATTCGCCGCTGCCCCAGCTCGAATGCGACGGCGCGGGCAAGGTCATCACCGTGAACCTTGCCGCGGAAAGGTTGCTGGGCAAGCGCCACGAGGACCTCGCCGGCAAGCCGTTCGCCTCGCTGCTCGCGGGGCCTTATGCCGCCACCAAGGCCTTTGCCGGCGCCCGTGAGCCGATCAGCATCGAAGTCGAAGTGATCGGGATGGGCGCGGAGGCGATCGCCTGCACCGCGAGCTTCACCCCCCTCACCGCGCGCGAGGGCCGCGACCCGGGCTTCGGCGTCATCCTCAGCGGCTGCACCGTCCCCGCGTAAAATCGGGGTTGGAAAACCTCCAACCCTTGATGACCGTCCCCGCCGAATACCTCGCCGGCACGCTGGCCGCCGACCATCCTCGCTTCGAGGCGCTGCTCGCCGCCATCGAGCGCCGCGCCCAATCGGGCCGGCCGGCGGAGCGTGAGCGGCTGCTGATGGATGAGCTGGTCGGGCGCTCGCGTGCGCGTTACGCCGAGCGCCTGGCGCGCATTCCCGAGCCCCGCTTCCCCGAGGAGCTACCGATCGCCCAGCATCGCGAGGAGATCGCGAAGCTGGTCCGCGATCACCCGGTGACCATCGTCTGTGGGGACACCGGCTCCGGCAAGACCACCCAGATCCCGAAGATCTGCCTCGCGCTCGGCCGCGGGGGCGCGGGCATGATCGGCTGCACCCAGCCGAGGAGGATCGCGGCGCGCAGCCTCGCGCAGCGCCTCGCCCAGGAGCTCGCCGGCACGCCCAAGGGATTCGTCGGCCACAAGATCCGCTTCCAGGACCAGACGCGACCCGACACCGTGGTGAAGATCATGACCGACGGCGTGCTCCTCGCGGAGACGCACTCGGATCGCGAGCTGCGCGCCTACGACACGCTGATCGTCGACGAGGCCCATGAGCGCAGCCTCAACGTCGATTTCCTCCTCGGCTACCTGAAGCGCCTGGTGGTGGCGCGCCCCGAGCTCAAGGTCGTCGTCACCTCCGCCACCATCGACACCGCGCGCTTCTCGGAATTCTTCGGCGGCGCGCCAGTGATCGAGGTCTCGGGCCGCACTTACCCGGTGGAAGTGCGCTATCGCCCCGAGTACTTCGAAGTCGAGGACGACGACGACGAGCCGGTCGACATGAACGAGGCGATCGCCAAGGCGGTCGACGAGATCGCGCGCGACAGCCGCAGCGGCGACGTGCTGGTCTTCCTGCCGGGCGAGCGCGAGATCCGTGAGGCGGCGGAGACCCTGCGAAAGCATCACCCGAAGAACACCGAGATCCTGCCGCTCTTCTCGCGCCTGTCGGCCGAGGAGCAGGACCGCGTCTTCGAGCGCTCCGCCCACCGGCGCATCGTGCTCGCGACCAACGTCGCCGAGACCTCCCTCACGGTCCCGGGAATCCACTTCGTGATCGACACCGGCCTGGCGCGGGTGAAGCGCTACTCGCCGCGCCAGAAGATCGACCAGCTGCGCATCGAACCCATCTCGCAAGCCGCGGCGCGCCAGCGCGCGGGGCGCTGCGGGCGCGTGGCGAGCGGGATCGCCATCCGCCTTTACGCCGAGAAGAATTTCGACGAGCGCCCGGACTTCACCACACCCGAGATCCTGCGCACCTCGCTCGCGGGGGTGATCCTGCGCATGGCGGCCCTCGAGCTGGGCCCGATCGCGGAGTTCCCCTTCATCGAGCCGCCCAGCCCCCGCCAGATCGAGGACGGCTACCGGCAGCTGTTCGAGCTCGGGGCGATCGATGCGGATCGAATCCTCACGCCCCTGGGCCACGAGCTCGCGCGCCTGCCGGTCGATCCTCGCGTTGGCCGCATGCTGCTCGCCGCACGCGAATTTCATTGCGCCGCCGAGATGGTGATCCTCGCCGCCGCGCTCTCGATCCCGGATCCGCGCGACCGGCCACGCCAGGCGCGGGAGGCCTCCGATCGCGCCCACGAGGAGTTCCGCGACGAGGCCTCGGACTTCGTCCAGCTCCTGAACCTGTGGAAATTCTTCGACAACGAGCTCGCCCACAAGAAGTCCAATCGCAAGCTGTTCGAGACCTGCCGCGAGCATTTCCTTTCCTACGTGCGGATGCGCGAATGGCGCGACCTCGCCGGCCAGCTGCGCGAGATGGCGATGGAGCTGAAGATCCGCGACAACGCGAGCCCGGCGACCTACGAGCAGGTCCACCGCGCCCTCCTCGCGGGGCTCATCGGCAACGTCGGCATGAAGGCGCTCGACGGCGATCACTATCACGGCCCGCGCGGCATCCAGTTCCACGTCTGGCCAGGCTCGGGGGTGAAGAAGAACCGGCCGCGCTGGATCCTGGCCGGAGAGCTGCAGGAGACGACACGCGTCTTCGCGCGCAACGTCGCGCGGGTCGAGCCCGACTGGATCGAGCAGGCAGCGGCGCACCTCATCGAGCGCGCGCACGTCGAGCCCCACTGGGACAAGGCGCGCGGCGAGGTCGTGGTCTACGAGAACGTGACGCTTTTCGGGCTGGTGCTCGCTGCGCGGCGCAAGGTGAGCTTCGGGCGCATCGATCCGGTTCGCGCTCGCGAAGTGTTCATCGAAGGGGCACTCGTCACCGGGGTGTTCGAGAGCGTCCATCCCTTCTGGGCCCACAACCGCAAGCTGGTCCGGGAGGTCGAGGACCTCGAGCACCGCGCGCGCCGGCCCGATGTGCTCGTGGACGACGCGGCGATCATCGCTTTCTACGCCCGGCACCTTCCGCCCGAAGTGCGCGACGCGCGTTCGTTCGACGCGTGGTATCGCCAGGCCGGCGCGGCCGATCCCAGGCTCCTCTACCTTGCGCGCACCGACCTGATGCGCCACGGGGCGGAATCGGTGACCGAGGAGCTCTTTCCCCGGCAACTCAGGATCGGAGAGGCGACCTTTCCGCTCGCCTATCGATTCGAACCCGGCCATCCCCTCGACGGCGTGACCGTGAGCGTGCCCCTGGCGCTCCTCAACCAGGTAGACGACGCGACGATCGACTGGCTGGTGCCGGGCATGATCCGCGACAAGGTCGCCTGGACGATGAAGGCGTTGCCGAAGCGCATCCGCACCCAGCTCGTGCCCGTGCCCGAGCACGTCACGCAGTTCCTCGAGCGCACGCTTGCCGGCAGCCGCAGCGTGCGCCAGGAGGTGCTGGCCTATGCTTCGCGCGTGTCTGGCGAGCGCCTCGGCGACGACGTATGGTCGAAGGATGCGCCACCCACGCACCTCATGATGAACGTGCGCATCGTGGACGAGGCCAAGCGCGAGCTCGCCATGGGTCGCGACATGGGCGAGTTGCGCGCACGCCTGGGCGAGGCGGCGAGCCTCACGCTCGCCAAGGCCCAGCCCGGCATGGAGCGCGAGGGCATCACCGCGTGGGATTTCGGCGACCTGCCCGAGCAGGTGACGTTCCGGCGCGGCAACCAGGCGCTCACCGGCTACCCCGGCCTCGCGGACGACGCGACGAGCGCGTCGATTCGCCTCTTCGACACCAAGGACCGGGCCGAGGAGGCGCACCGCGGAGGGGTCAAGCGGCTGCTGTCGCTCGAGCTGAAGGAGCAGCTGCGCCAGCTCGACCGCGGGCTGCCGGGCTTCAATGCGATCGCATTGAAGTTCCAGGCGACGATTCCCGCCGACCGGCTCAAGGCAGACCTGGTCGATGCGATTGTCGATCGCGCGTTCCTCGGCGAAGACATCGCGCCGCGATCGGCGAAGGCTTTCGAGGAGCAGAAGAAGCGCGCCAAGGCGCGATTGCCGGCGGTGGCGGAGGCGGCGGTGCGCCACGTGGGCGCGATCGTCGAGGCAAGCCAGCTATACGGCGCCGTGGTCGCGCAAAGCGGTGCGCTCGGGCGCGTAGTGCAGGACGTGAAGGCGGCGCGCGAGCGGCTGGTCCATCCGGGATTTCTCGCGCGCACGCCCTGGGAGCGGCTCGAGCACCTGCCGCGTTACCTCAAGGGTTACGCGCTGCGGCTGCAGAAATACCGCGCGAGCGCCGAGCGCGACCAGAAACACGCGGCCACCGTGCAAACGCTTTGGCAGAACTACGAGGCGCGCGCCAAGGCCGACGCCGATGCCGGGAAGCGCGATCCCCGCGTCGAGGAATTCCGCTGGCTGATCGAAGAACTACGAGTGTCTTTGTTCGCGCAGGAGCTGCGAACGCCGCTGCCGGTTTCTGCCAAGCGGCTTCAGAGATACTGGGACGACCACCTCAGATAATGAACGGGAGTTTGGAACCTCTGAGTTCCAATACCAGTCCTTACATGATCCACGTTGCCAATCCTTTCCACCTCGCCGCCCGTATGGCCTACATAGAGCCCTTCGAGGTGATGGAGATCCAGTCGCTCGCGCGCGAAGCCGAAGCGCAGGGCCACGACGTGATCCACCTGGAAATCGGCGAGCCGGACTTTCGAACACCGCAGCCGATCGTCGACGCGGCGAAACGTGCGCTCGACAGCCAACCGATGAATTACACCTCGGCGCTGGGCCTGCCGCAGCTGCGCGACGCGATCTCAGGTTTCTACCGCTCGCGCTACGGCGTCGACGTGCCCGCGGGCCGCATCATCGTGACCGCGGGCTCGAGTGCGGCGCTGCTGCTCGCCTTCGGCGTGCTGCTCGATGACGGCGACGAAGTGCTCCTCGCCGACCCGGGCTACCCCTGCAACCGCCACTTCATCCGCACCCTCGGCGCGGTGCCCAGGCCGATCGCCGTCGGACCGGAGCAGCGCTATCAGCTCACCGCGGATCTCGCCCGCGAGCATTGGCGGCCGAGGACGCGCATGGCGATGGCGGCGAGCCCTTCGAATCCCACCGGCACGCTGGTCACGCCCGAGGAGGTGCGCGCGCTCCTTGCGCTCGCGCGCGAGAAGGGCGGCGCGCTCCTCATGGACGAGATCTACCACGGCCTGACCTACGGAATCGATGCGCAAACCGCCGCCGCCGAGGGTGACGACGTGTTCGTGGTGAACAGCTTCTCGAAATACTTCCAGATGACCGGCTGGCGCCTCGGCTGGCTGGTGGCGCCGCCGCACCTGGTGCGCCGTATCGAGACGCTTGCGCAGAACCTGTTCATCTCGCCCTCGGCCATCGCCCAGCACGCGGCACTCGCCTGCTTTGCCCCGGAAACCATCGAGATCGTCGAGGCCCGCCGCCGCGAGCTGGACACCCGCCGCCGCTTCCTGGTCCCGGCGCTCGAGTCGCTCGGCTTCAAGGTGCCGGTGGTGCCGCAGGGGGCTTTCTACGTCTATGCCGACTGCTCGGCGCTTTCGCCCGACAGCTTCGCCTTCGCGCGCCGCATCCTTGCCGAGGCCCAGGTCGCCGTGACCCCTGGCAAGGATTTCGGGCGCAACCATCCCGAGCGGCACATTCGCTTCGCCTATACTCAGCCGGTCGCGCGGCTCGAGCAGGCGATTGCGCGAATCCGAAATCTCATCTGAACCGGAGCGGCCATGGTGCTCGACGCGATCCTTGCCTACCTCCATTTCATCGCGATCTTCATCGTGTTCGCCTTCCTGACGGTGGAGACGATCCTCATCGGCCGTCCCCTCGACGAGCGCTCCATCCGGATGCTCGGGCGCATGGACCTCTGGTATTTCGGCGGGGCGATCGCGGCGCTCATCACCGGGTTCCTGCGGCTGGGCCTGGGCGCCAAGGGAGGCGACTTCTACCTCGGCGCCTGGCCGGTCTACGTGAAGATCGGGCTTTTCCTCGCGGTGGGCATCCTTTCGGTCTATCCCACGCTTGCCTTTATCCGCTGGCGGCGTGAGCTCGACCACGACCCCGCGTGGAAGCTGCCGGACGAAGAGCAGCGCCGCATCCGGCGCCTGGTCATGATCGAGATCCACCTGGTCGCGCTCATCCCGATTTTCGCGGTGATCATGTCGCGCGGCCTGGGCTGACATGGCGGGGCCGACGGCCGTGTCCACGGATTTCGTGAGCGGGCTGCTCGAGCGGCTCCGGGCGCCCCTGTCGGCTGCCGAAGTCAATTCGGTCGTCGATGCCGCGCTGGCAACCTGCCGGCGCCTTTACGGCAACGCGCGTTCGAGGGACGCGCTGCCTCTCGCGCAAGCCGCCCTCGTGCAGTGCACCCTGGCAGGCGATCGCAGCCTGATCATCAGGGCCGCAACCGCGTGCGGGTTGCTGTCGTCCGACATGGCCGACCTGGTGGGCGCGATCGAGTACCACGTGCAGGCGTTGCGCCTCGCCATGGCCGCCGAGAATCGCGTCGAGATGAGCCGCACGTGGGGAAACATCGGGCACACCATCGGCATTACCGGGAATTACAACCTGTCCGTTCGATGTTATCGCCGTTCGCTCTCATTGGTCGAACCGCATGAAGGACCGATTTATAGTCGTCTGTCCGCGTGTACGAACCTGGCCGACAACTATTACCAGCTGGGCCGAGTGGACGAGGGCCTTGCATTCGCCGAGCGCGCCCTGCGCGAAATGACCCCCGAATTTCGCGAACAGGACGAGTATTCTGGGATTCTGTTGCATCGCAACCTGGTCCGACTGTATCTCGCAGCGGGCCGGCAGGACGAGGCGGCATTCCACGTATCTGAGGCATTGAGGTTGGCCGAGGGGACCACCTCGGTTCGGGCGAAAATCGCGTCGGATGTCACGCGCGCGTCCTACGAGCTGGCCACCGGCCGCTCCGACGTCGCATTGACCCGGCTGGACCAGGTGCTCGGGCGCGCGCGAGAGTTGCCGCCCGTCTTGCGGGATACCCTCGTGTGCGTGATTCGCGCGGAGGAAGCCGCGGGTAACGCAGCGCGTGCCCTGATGCGCCTCGAGGAGCTGTCCGACCACGTCTACGGCCTCGCCATCGAACGCGCCCGGGAGCACGTCGAGCTTTCGAGCCTGCGCGATGAGTCGGGCCACGGGATTGATATGCAGGCCGCGCAGGACAAGGCGCGCCTGGTCGCCAAGCTTGCGCCATTGGTGCAACCGGAGACGTGGAGAACCTTGCAGCGCCTGTCGGTAGGAGCCGTCATGCGCATCGACGAGACCGGATGGCACGGGCGCCGGGTCGGCGCGCTGACCAAGGCGCTCGCCCTCGCCAGCGGCACCCCCGCCCTGCAGGCCCTCGAGATCGGCCTTGCCTCCGAGCTGCACGACATCGGGATGCTTTCGATCCCCGAGGGGATATTGTCCAAGCGGGATTCGCTCAATGCCGCGGAGCGGTCCCTCGTCCAAAGGCACTCCGAGGCAGGAGCGGAAATGCTGCGCGACGACGCACATCCCATGGTGTTCCTGGCGCGCGAGATCGCGAAGTATCATCATGCCCACTGGGACGGCGCCGGCTATCCCGAGCGCGTGGGTGGCCGCTTCATCCCCGCGCCGGCAAGGATGTGCGCCATCGCCGATGCCTACGACGCGATGGTTTGCGGAATCGGGCATGCCCAGCCGCGGTCGATGATCGACGCGCTGGGGGAGTTGGAGCGCCAGGCGGGACGCCAATTTGATCCCGAGCTCGTTTCCTGCTTTGATGCGCTTATTCGCTCGGAATCGGAAGATCGGGGCGTGGACCTGGAGACGGGATCGGGGTTTGAGGATTTCCAGGAGCTTGTTCTCTCACTGAAGGAAGACCGAGGATTCGTTTGATGAAAGACACTGCGATCGACGCCAAGAACCAACGCATGCTCGAGCTCCTCGCCCAAGGGGGCACGAGCCGGATCATCGCGCGCCAGATGGGCTACCAGGAGGGCACGATGCGGGTTTACCTCCACAATCTCTACCGCCGCATCGGCGTGTCGAACAAGACCGAAGCCGTGGTCTGGTACCTGAATCGGGAGCGCCGTCACGAGGACGTGAAGGCCGTGCAAACCGTACAACGTACCGGCTCGGGAGACCTATTCGGCGACATGGCGATGGAAGAGGACCTCCTTGC
>JANNKG010000533.1:0-4682 GCA_031396185.1 Burkholderiales bacterium
AGGCCGACGTGATGAAGGCCCAGAAGGAAGCCGAGAGCTTCGGGTCCCTGGCCGACGGGCATCTCTTCAGCAACAGCACCATGTTCGACGACATCTACGAGGACGTCCCCGACCATCTCCGGCGCCAGCGCCGCGAGCTGGGAGTCTGACCATGGCGCAGATGACGATGATCCAGGCGCTGCGATCCGCGATGGACGTGATGCTCGAGCGCAATCCCGACGTGGTCGTGTTCGGCGAGGACGTGGGTTACTTCGGCGGCGTCTTCCGCTGCACCGAGGGGCTGCAGGCCAAGTACGGCAAGACGCGCGTGTTCGATACGCCCATCTCCGAAGGCGGCATCGTCGGCGTGGCGGTGGGGATGGGCGCGTACGGCCTTCGGCCCGTGGCCGAGATCCAGTTCGCAGATTATTTCTATCCCGCTTCCGACCAACTCGTCTCCGAGGCCGCGCGGATTCGCTACCGCTCGGCCGGCGACTTCACCTGCCCCATCACCGTGCGCATGCCGTGCGGCGGCGGCATCTACGGCGGCCAGACGCACAGCCAGAGCCCCGAGGCGCTCTTCACGCACGTGTGCGGGTTGCGCACGGTGCTGCCCTCGAACCCCTACGACGCCAAAGGGCTGCTGATCTCGTCGATCGAGAACGACGATCCGGTGATCTTCCTCGAGCCCAAGCGCATCTACAACGGCCCCTTCGACGGCCACCACGACAAGCCCGTGGTGCCGTGGTCGAAGCATCCGCTGGGCGAGGTGCCCGAGGGCTACTACACGGTGCCGCTCGAGTCGGCGAAGATCTTCCGCCCGGGCGAGGACGTCACGGTGATCGCTTACGGCACGATGGTGTGGGTATCGGAGGCGGCGGCAAACGAAACCGGCATCGACGCCGAGATCATCGACCTGCGCAGCATCTGGCCCATGGACATCGACACGATGATCGAATCGGTGAAGAAGACCGGCCGCTGCGTGATCGTCCACGAGGCCACGAAGACCAGCGGCTTCGGGGCGGAGCTGCTCTCGATCGTTCAGGAGACCTGCTTTCATCACCTCGAGGCGCCGATCGAGCGCGTCACCGGCTGGGATACGCCGTACCCACATGCGCAGGAGTGGGCCTATTTCCCCGGCCCGCAGCGCGTGGGCGAGGCGCTCAAGCGCGTGATGGAGGCCTAGGCATGGGCACCTACGTCATCAAGATGCCCGACATCGGCGAGGGCATCGCCGAAGTGGAGCTCGTGCAATGGCACGTGAAGGTGGGCGACGTGGTGGCCGAGGAGCAGGTCCTGGCCGACGTGATGACCGACAAGGCGAATGTGGAGATTCCCTCGCACGTCGCCGGCAAGGTGATGGCGCTCACCGGGAAGCCGGGCGACGTCATTGCGGTGGGATCCGAGATCATCCGGCTGGAAACGGAAGGCGCGGGAAATGTGGCGAAGGAGGGATCGAGTGATGTGTCACCCCCGCGTAGGCGGGGGCCCAATCTGGAACCCGTCCCCTCACCACCCCCCAAACCCGCGCCCACCCTGAAAGTCGTCGCCTCCGAGGAGCCCTCATCGCCAGACCGTGCCCTCGCCGCGCCGGCCGTCCGGCGCCGCGCGCGCGAGCTCGGCCTCGATCTCCAGCAGGTGCGCGGTTCCGGTCCCGATGGGCGCGTCACCCAGGAGGACCTCGAAGCGCACGCCAGCGGCCGGGGCGGCGCACTGCGATTCACCGTCCCGATGGGCGGCCACGTCGCCGGAATCCCGCGCACCGATGAGGAAACCGTTCCCGTGATCGGCCTGCGCCGCAAGATCGCCGAGAAGATGCAGGAGGCGAAGCGCCGCATACCGCATTTCACCTACGTGGAGGAAGTGGACGTCACCGCGCTCGAGGAGCTGCGCGCGCAGCTCAATGCCAAGTGGCGCTCCGACCGCGGGCACCTCACGCTGCTGCCCTTCCTCATGCGCGCCATCGTGCGCACCGTGCCGGAGTTTCCCGAGATCAACGCGCGCTACGACGATGACGGCGGCTCGCTCACCAAGTTCGGCGCGGTGCATATCGGCATCGCGACCCAGACTCCCGGCGGCCTGATGGTGCCCGTGGTGCGCAACGCCGAGGCGCGCGATATCTGGTCATGCGCGGCGGAAGTAGCGCGGCTGGCGGAAGCGGCGCGAACCGGCAAGGCGGCGCGCGAGGAGCTCTCCGGCTCGACCATCACCATCACCAGCCTGGGCCCACTCGGCGGCATCGTGACGACGCCGGTGATCAACTATCCCGAGGTCGCGATCGTCGGCGTGAACCGCGTGGCCGAGCGGCCCGTCGTTCGCGAGGGTGCCGTGGTGGTGCGCAAGATGATGAACCTCTCGTCATCGTTCGACCACCGCATCGTGGATGGCCTGCGGGCGGCCACGTTCGTGCAAGGCGTGCGCGCCTACCTCGAGGCGCCTGCGACGTTGTTCGTCGAATGATCCGACGGTCGACTCAAGCGCGAACGACGAGGTCGAATTCGGGGCCGGTACTCAGGCGAGCGGGATGCGCTCCTTGTTGCTGGCGAGCCACTGGTCGAACGACTGCAGCTTGGGATTCAGCTCGCGCGAACGACCGAGGTCCCGAACCTTGGTGAAGTAGTCGTTGAAGTCGCGCTTGAACTGGAACATGTTGCCCAGGTCGTCGGCGCCGGGAAAGCCGAAGGCGCGATACGTCGAAGGCGACACGTCGTTGTAGACCACCGTCTGCCCGAGCGCCTTGGTGAGCGACGCGGCCATCTCGGCGCCGGTCGGGTGGCCCCCGGCGATGGCGACGGTCTTGCCCACCATCTCGGAGCCGCGCTTGAAGATGCCGTACGCGCACCGGCCGATGTCCTCCGCCGCGATGCCGGGCAGCTTCGCGTTGCCCATCGGCAGCGTGATCGCGAGCGTGCCGTCCGGGCCCTTCTTCGGGCCCATGCCGAAGTGGATGAAGTTGTCCCAATAGAACGAGGTGAGGAGGAGCGTCGCGGGCACGCCCTGCTCTTTCCAGATGGGATCGATTTCGCCCTTGCCGTCGAAGTGCGGGACCTTGTACTTGCCCTGCAGCGTGGGCATGCGGTCGTCGGCGAGCGGCACCCACTTGCGCGTGTCCTCGAGCGTGGACCACACGACGTGCTGGAGTCCCGCGGTCTTGGCGGCCTGCGCCATGTTGCGCGCCTGGGCCTGCTCCTTCGCGACGGAAAAGTGCTCCCAGAAGTTGGTGATGCAGAAAGCGCCGTACGCGCCCGCGAAGGCCCGTTCGAGGCTCGCCACGTCGTCCAGGTCCGCGGCGACCACTTCCGCGCCGGCTTGGGCGAGCGCCTTTGCCTTGTCCGAATCCACCTTGCGGGTGATCGCCCGGACGGCGAACCCGCCCGACTTGTCCTCGAGCAGCGCGCGTACCAGGCCGCCCCCCTGGGCGCCCGTCGCCCCCACCACCGCGATGATCTTCGCCATGCCTGCCTCCTGAGAAAAGGGATGGCGCAGTCTAATTCGTTGCCGTCGCGGAATAAAGCGACAACGAGCGGCCAAAATCTGGTCGAGCACATCCCCCCGGACTCCCGCAGCCCGTAAGATTGGCGGCAGCTCCTCCGACGAACCGCCCATGGACTTCGACGCCCTCATCATCGGAACCGGCCAGGCCGGCCCTGCCCTCGCAGCGCGGTTGGCCGGCGAGGGAATGAAAGTCGCCATCGTCGAGCGCGACAAGTTCGGCGGCACCTGCGTGAACAACGGCTGCACGCCCACGAAGGCGATGGTCGCGAGCGCATACGCCGCGCGGACGGCGCGGCGCGCTGCCGACTATGGCGTGGTGATCGACGGCAGCCCGCGCGTCGACATGAAACGCGTGAAGGAGCGCAAGGACCAGATCGTTCGAAAATCGACCGACGGCTTGGAGAAGTGGATGCGCGGACTGAAGGGCGCGACGGTCCTCAAGGGTCACGCGCGCTTCGTCGACGCATTCCGCGTCCAGGTCGGCTCTGAAACGCTCACCGCCGAGAAGATCTTCGTGAACGTCGGCGGCCGCCCGTCGTTGCCGAAGATGCCGGGCATCGAGCAGGTGCCCTACCTCACCAATGAAAGCATGATGGAGGTGGACTTCGTGCCGCCGCACCTCGTGGTGATCGGCGGCAGCTACATCGGGCTCGAGTTCGCGCAGGTGATGCGTCGCTTCGGCTCTGAGGTCACCGTGGTCGAGATGGGCCCGCGGCTCGTGGGACGCGAGGACGAAGACGTATCGCTCGCCATCCAGGAGTTCCTCGAGGCCGAGGGCATCCGGTTCGCCCTCAATGCCAAGTGCCTGAGCCTGCGCAAAGAGGCCGATGGCGTGTCGGTAGGGCTCGACTGCAGCGAGGGCGATTCCCTCGCGCGCGGCTCCCACGTGCTGCTCGCCGTGGGCCGCGTCCCCAACACCGACGACCTCGGGCTCGACAAGGCGGGCATCAAGGCCGACACACGGGGCTTCATCGAGGTCGACGAGGGCCTGCGCACCACCAACCCGCGCGTGTGGGCGCTGGGCGATTGCAATGGCAAGGGCGCCTTCACGCACACCGCCTACAACGATTACGAGATTGTCGCGGACAACCTCTTATCGAACGCGGGCCGCAAGCACACCGACCGCGTGCCCGTCTACGCGCTCTTTACGGATCCGCCGCTCGGGCGCGTCGGCATGAACGAGGCCGAGATCCGCAAGGCGGGCATCA
>JANNKG010000296.1:0-2872 GCA_031396185.1 Burkholderiales bacterium
GCGCCGGCGGTTCATGGAAAAATACGATCCGCGCGCCGAACGCGCCACGCGCGACGTCGTCTCGCGCGCAATCCTCGCGGAGATGCGCGCCGGCCGGGTCTCGCCTGCGGGCGGTGTGTACCTGTCGATGGCGCACCTCGGTCCCGAGAACGTCGCCCGGCAGTTCAAGGGGATGGTGGAGCGGTGCGCCGACTGCGGCTTCGACCTTGCCGGCGGCCTGGTCGAAGTTGTCCCCCCCGCGCACTACATGATGGGCGGCGTGGAATTCGCGGCCGACGGACGCACCGCACTCGAGGGACTTTTCGCCGCAGGCGAGGACACGGGCGGGGTGCACGGCGCCAACCGCCTGGGCGGCAACGGCGTGGCCAATTCCACCGTTTTCGGCGCACTTGCCGGCGACGCGATGGCCGCGTGGACTGCGAGCGAGGGGGCGTGGCGTGAGCCCGCGGTACAGGCGCTCGATGAGGCCGAAGCGCGCGCGCGCTTTCCGTTGGGCCGCCCCGCCGGGAGCATCGAAGGCGTGCGCGAGGCGCTGTACCAGGTGATGTGGGACGACGTGGGGATACTGCGCGATGGGCCCGGGCTCGCTCGCGCGCGCGCGCGCCTCGTCGAGCTCGATGACGAG
Source organism: Burkholderiales bacterium (assembly GCA_031396185.1). Lineage (GTDB taxonomy): Bacteria > Pseudomonadota > Gammaproteobacteria > Burkholderiales > Usitatibacteraceae > Usitatibacter. The sequence goes on from JANNKG010000296.1 coordinate 626, forward strand.
TTGCGGCACACCGGCATCGGTGGCGCGGACCTCCGCTACAATCTCACCTGGCACGATTGGTTGAACCTCTCGAACCTCATCGTGGTGAGCGGCGCGATCTGCGCGGCGGCCGAGGCCCGGACCGATTCGCGCGGTGCCCATTTCCGCGAGGACTTTCCCGAGACCGGGAACCTGGACACATCGGCATTTTCTCGCGTCCGGATGGCGGACGGCAGCTTCGAGGTCGATTTCCGCGCCGTGAAATTCACCCGCGTACGCCCCGGACAATCGTTGCTCGCCGCATGACCACGACACGCATCACCGCCATCGACCTCGAGCGCGTCATGAAGGCGGCGCTGGTGCGCTCCGGGGCCACCAGCACCATGGCCGATGCGACTGCGCGGGCGCTCGCGGCTGCGGAGCAGGAAGGCCTCGCCTCGCACGGCGCCTCGCGCATCCCGCAGTATTGCGGGCACCTGAGGAACGGCCGTGCGAAGGGTGATGCCGTGCCGGAGGTTGCGCGCGATTCGAAGGCGGCGTGCGTCGTCGACGCGAAGGGCGGACTCGCTTTCGCGGCATGCCACCTCGCGGCCCACGAAGCGGCGCGGCGCGCGAGAGATTTTGGCGTGGCGTTCGTCGCGGTCACCAACAGCAACCATTTTGGCGTCGCCGCCTACCACCTCGGGCCGATCGCCGCGGCCATGCAGGTGGGTATCGCGATGGGCAACTCACCGGCGGCGATGCCGGCGTGGGGTGGCAAGCGCGCGCTTTTCGGAACCAATCCCATTGCGGCGGTGTTTCCGCGGCGCTCCAATGCGGCGCTCTCGATCGACCTGTCGCTGTCGGCGGTGGCGCGCGGCAAGATCATGGTGGCGGCGCGCGACGGCAAGCCGATTCCGGAGGGCTGGGCGCTCGACTCGCAGGGCCAACCCACGACTGATGCGACAGCGGCGCTCGAAGGCAGCATGCTGCCCGCAGGCGGCGTGAAAGGCGCGATGCTCGCGCTCACCGTGGAGCTCCTGGTGTGCGCGCTCTCGGGCGCGGCGTTCGGTTTCGAATCCGACAGCTTCTTCACCGAGGAAGGCCGTCCCACGCGCATCGGACAGGCGTTCATCGCGATCGATCCGCGGGCGCTTGCCGGAAACGACGTCTACCTCGAGCGCGTCGAGACGTTGATCGCCGCCATGACCGAGGATCCCGAGGTGCGGCTGCCCGGCGAGCGGCGCGTGCGCAATGCCGCGATGGCCATTCGCGAAGGGCTGATGGTGCCGTCGGACTTGCTCGCGCGGATCCAGGCGCTCGCAGGGGAAACGCCCCATGCGTGAGGACTTCCAGGCTTGCTTCAAGGCACCCTTCGCGACCCTCGGCATCACCACATCCGATACCCACCTGACCGGCGTGCGATTCCTGCCGCCGGATACGCCGGCCCTGTTCCCAAGGCGGGATTCGATTGCGCACCTGGCGTGCGTCCAGCTCTATTCCTACCTCGAGAATCCGCGCTTCGAGTTCGACGTTCCGATCAAGTTGGCGGGAACCCACCACCGGATCGAAGTGTGGGAGGCGATGTGCCGCATCCCGGCGGGAAAGCTTCGCACCTACGGCGAGATCGCGCGCGAGCTGCACTCGTCGGCGCGGGCGGTGGGCGGCGCCTGCGGCGCCAACCCGGTGCCCGTCCTGGTGCCCTGCCACCGAGTCGTCGCGGCGAATGGCGCGCTCGGTGGCTTCATGGGGTCCCGCGAGGGGGGTTTCGAACTCGGAATCAAGCGCTGGCTGCTGGAGCATGAAGGCGCTCTCTGAGGCCACCACACGCCTGCTCGACCGGTTCTCCGACGGCCTGTGGCTGGAGGACGGCCTGGCGCGCAACACCATCGAAAGTTATCGCCGCGACGTCACCCAGTTCGCGCGCTGGCTCGAGCATGCCCACGGCAAGGGGTTGATGGAAGCGGCGAGCGCGGACTTGCAGCGCCACCTCGCCTGGCAGATCGAGGCGCGCCACGCCAGGCCGCGCACCACCAGCCGGCTGGTGTCGTCACTCAAGCGCTTCTTCCGGTTCGCGGTGCGCGAGGGGCTGCGCGGCGACGATCCTGCCTCGAGCATCGATTCGCCGAAGTTGCCGCGCTCGCTTCCCAAGTCGCTCTCGGAGGCCGAGGTCGAGGCGCTGCTCGCCGCGCCCGTCGTGTCCACCGCGCAGGGGTTGCGCGATCGCGCCATGCTCGAGACCCTCTACGCGAGCGGGATGCGCGTCTCCGAGCTGGTGGGTGTGAAGAC
>JANNKG010000592.1:0-8396 GCA_031396185.1 Burkholderiales bacterium
TCCGGGTGGGTCTTGAACACCGCGACCGGCTTGCCGGACTGCACCAGTAGCGACTCGTCGTCGCCGAGGCGCTCGAGCGTGGCGAGGATGGCATCGAAGCATTCCCAGTTGCGCGCCGCGCGCCCGATGCCGCCGTAGACCACCAGCTCGGCGGGATTCTCGGCCACGTCCGGATCGAGGTTGTTCTGGATCATGCGGAATGCCGCTTCCGTGAGCCAGCTGCGGCAGGTAAGCGTATTGCCCCGCGGGGACCGGACGACTCGCGAGGCGTCGCCAATTTTTCGGTGGGTCATGGCGCAGGGGCGTTGTCGATACGATCCCGCTATTATGCGGCTTGCCATCCGGCATTCCAGGGGAGGCCAATGAAAAAATCAACCGGTCTTTTGCTCGCGATTCTCGCCGCCGCCGCGCTTCCGGCCAAGGCCGAATGGGAGCTGCTGCGCGGCAACGAAAGCCAGCGCCTCTTGATCGAGCCCAAGAGCGTGAAAGTGCGTGGCGGCGTGACTTCGTTCAAGTACCTGGTGGACTTTCGCGAGCCGCAGGGCGAGGTCGGTGGCAAGTATCGATCCCTGGTGGTGGGTGCGGCGTTGCGCTGCAAGGAACGCAGGATCGCGATGCGCACCTTCCAGCTCTACGACGCTGCCAACGGGGAAGGCGTGATGATCGCGATGCCCGCGCCCAAGGCCGCGGAGCAGCGCTTCCAGCGCGTGGAGAAAGGCTCGAGCGACGAGGACCTCTTCCGTCGCGTCTGCGAGAAGGCCGGCCCCGCGAGCAAAGCGGCAAAGTAGGCTCCGCGCCGATGCTTCCGGCCGGCACGCCGGACCTCGACGCGTACCTGGAACGGATCGGCTTCGGCGCGACGCCCCGAGCCGATCTCCACACGCTGCGGGAGCTGCACCGCCTGCACACCGGCGCGATCGCCTTCGAAAACCTGTCGCCCTTCCTTGGCGAGCCGACGCGGCTCGACCTGCGTTCGCTTGAGGACAAGCTAGTCACGCGACGGCGCGGCGGCTGGTGTTTCGAGCAGAACCTGCTCTTTACCCACATGCTTCGCGCCGTGGGATTCGAGGTGCGGACGCTTGCCGCGCGCGTTCTCTGGAATGTGCCCGCCGGGGTCACGACGGCGCGCAGCCACATGCTGATGCGAATTCCGATCGGCGGCAGGGATTACATTGCCGACGTTGGCTTCGGCGGGCTGACGCTCACCGCTCCCCTGGTCCTCGAGCCCCACGTCGAGCAGGCCACGCCCCATGAGGCGCACCGCCTGGCCCCGGCGGGCGATGGGTTCGTCCTCGAAGCGCGCCTCGGAGCCGAGTGGCAGGCGCTCTACAGATTCGACCTGCACGAGCAGCTCCAGGCCGACTACGAGGTCTCCAGCTGGTACCTCGCAAATTTTCCACAGTCGCAGTTCGTCACCGGCATCATCGCTGCGCGCGCCGCTGACGACGAGCGGCATGCGCTGCGCAACACGCGCTATTCGATCCACCACCGCAGCGGCCAGACCGAGCGCCGCCACCTCGCGAGCGTGGCCGAGGTCAAGGACGTGCTCGAGGGCGCGATGCGCATCGCGATGCCACGCCACCCCGACCTCGACTCGCGCCTGCAGGCCATGGTCGATGCGAACCCGCCTGCCTGATTTCGCGGTAAGGTGACGGCATGCTGCGCGGAATCTTCGACCGACTGGTCCTGGTGGGCGCCGTGCTTGCCGCGGCGTGCGTGCCGAGCTACATCGCGCAATACCGCCAGCGCCTCGGCGGGCGGCTCGACCAGGCGATGCAGGACCTCGCGCTATTCCAGGAGATCGCCAACCGCCACCACGGCGGCGATTTGCAAAGGCTCATCAAGCACCACCTGGCGAGCAGCGACGGCACCTTCCGGGACGAGGGCGTGGCCATCCAGAAGATGGTGGACACGGTTGCGCGGTTGCGCGAGGGCGTGGAGGCGCTGAACACCGATCTCTGGCACCAGCTCTCTCACCTCGTCACGCGCGCCGACCCGGACGTTGCGCGCGCGACTTGGGACGCGTTCGTCCCGGTGCTGAGCCTGGGCGCCGAGGGCCTGCTCTTTGCGATCGCGGTAGGCGTGGCGATCTGGCTGGTGTTCCTCGCGGCGTGGATGGCCGTCGCGGGCATCATTTCCCTCGGAAGGCCTGGCTTTTCCAGAGCTCCCAAGGCCGCTCGATCGTCGGGCGGTTCGACTCCGTCGCGCGCTGGCCCTCCTCGTCGCTGAGGAATTCCAGGGGCCCCTCGAGGCCCGAAGCCTGCATCTGCAGTCGCGCGTTCATATCGGTAAACACCGCGCGGAACACCACTTCCGGCAGGTTCTCCCCGACCACGGTCATGCCGTGGCCGCGCATCAGCACGCACGTGCATTGTCCGAGCGAGCCGGCGAGCGCCTTGCCGAGGGGGCGGTCACGGATCAGCAAGTCGTTGTCCTCCCGCACCCGGCGAATGTCGAACACCGGCACGCCGCTCCAGAGGAACGAGGCCATGTGGTAGACCGGCCGCAAACGCGTCCTGGAGATGCCGAACGGAATCACCGCGGCCGAGTGGCTGTGCACGATTGCCATCGCGTCGGCCCGCTTGCGATAGATCTCGCCGTGGATGAAGCGCTCGAGGTAGGGCTTGCGATCGTCGCCTATCGGTTCGCTGTCGTCGCCGTATTCCTGGATGTCCTTCGCGGTGACCAGCTCCGGGGCGAGCGAGCGTGACATCAGGAAACACGCGCCGGGGCGGTCGCTGCGGACACTGACGTGGCCGTAGGCGTCGAGGACTCCGTGCATCGCAAGGATGCGGTTCGCGGCGACGAGGTCGTCGATCAGGCCCGCGGATGCGAGGCCCGGTTTCCGGGTAGCCATGGGGGGATTGTAGACTGGTGAGGGCAAATGCTTTTTCGAAAGGCGCCGTCATGGTGGTGACCGTTTTCCGCTCGCGGCTGAAGGCCGAGAACGTCGAGGAGTACTACCGGTGGGCCGCGCGCATGAGCGAGATGGCCCGGACCATGCCCGGCTACCTCTCGCACAAGTCGTTCACCGCCGAGGACGGCGAGCGCGTGACGATCGTCGAATTCGCCGACCACGGCGGGCAGGAGTTCTGGCGCACGCGCCCGGAGCACCTGGAGGCGCAGAAGCGGGGGCGCAGCGCGTTTTACACCGAGTACAAGCTGCAAGTGTGCGAGGTAGTGCGTGAGAGTGCCTTTGGAGGCGAGGTCGGGAATTCCGACAAGGCTCACCGCTAGCGCATCAATCTTTCGAAGGCGCCGCCGCGCACCAGCGGGGTGACGGCCTCGATGTCGAGGGCGAGGAAGCGATCGCCGTCGAGGTGGGGGGCGACCGTACGAACCAGGGCGTGCGCTTCCTCGAGCAGGGCGGAGGTGGCAAGGGGCCGCCGGAAGTCGATGCCCTGGGCGGCCGCCAGCAATTCGATCGCGACGATGCCCGCGGTGTTCTCGGCCATGTCGCCCAGCCGGCGGGCCGCGAAAGTCGCCATCGACACGTGGTCTTCCTGGTTCGCCGAGGTCGGCAGCGAATCGACGCTCGCCGGGTGGGCAAGCGACTTGTTCTCGGAGGCGAGTGCCGCCGCCGTGACGTGCGCAATCATGAAGCCCGAGTTGACCCCGGACGCCGCGGTGAGGAACGGCGGCAACCCGCTCAGCGACTCGTCGATCAGCAGTGCGATGCGCCGCTCCGAAAGTGCCCCGATCTCGGCGATCGCAAGCGCGAGATGGTCGGCGGCGAACGCCACCGGCTCGGCGTGGAAGTTGCCTCCCGAGAGGGACTCACCGGTCGCGGGAAACACCAACGGGTTGTCGGTGACGGCGTTGGCCTCGATCAGGAGGGTTCGTGCCGCGTGGTTCATCACGTCCAGGCACGCTCCCATGACCTGCGGTTGGCAACGCAGGCTGTACGGGTCCTGTACCTTGTCGTCGCCCGTGAGGTGGGAGGCGCGGATGCGGCTGCCCTCGAGCAGCCGGCGGTAAGTCGCGGCGACCTCGATCTGCCCCGCGTGCCCGCGCAGCTCGTGGATGCGGGCATCGAAAGGGGTATCGCTCCCCAGGGCCGCATCCACCGACAGGGCCCCGGCAACAACCGCCGCGGCGAAAACGTTTTGCGCGGCAAATAGCCCGTGGAGCGCGAGAGCGGTCGAAACCTGCGTCCCGTTCAGCAGCGCCAGGCCCTCCTTCGGCCCGAGGGTGAGCGGCGCGAGCCCGGCAACCGCGAGTCCCTGCGTGGCGCTGAGGGTCTTGCCGCCATGGCGCACCGTTCCCCAGCCGAGCAATGCTGCGCTCATGTGCGCGAGCGGCGCGAGGTCGCCCGAAGCCCCGACCGACCCCTTCGACGGGATGCAGGGATAGACGCCGGCATCGAGCAGCGCTACCAGGGCATCGACCACCACCGGGCGCACGCCCGAGAAGCCGCGCGCGAGGCTCGCCACCTTGAGCAGGAGGGTGAGGCGCACCACTTCGTCGCAAAGGAGCGGGCCCACGCCGACGCTGTGCGACAGGACGAGGTTCTTCTGCAGGAGCTCGAGCTGGTCGTCGGCGATGTGGGTGCGAGCGAGCTTGCCGAAGCCGGTGTTGATGCCGTACGCGGGCTTGCCTTCCGCCACGATGCGCTCGACCGCGCGCGCGCCTTCGCCGAGCGTGCGGCGCGTACCTTCATCGATCCGCAGCGGCTCGGCGGAGTGGGTGAACGAGCGCAGGCCCGGAAGGGTGAGGCGGCCCGGTACGAGCTGCACTTACTTGGGGAGGGTGGCGAGGCGAGTTTCGATCACGCGGGCCACCTGGGCGGTGTCGATCGCGTTCTGGTTCTTGGGCGTCGAGAAGCGCACCGTGACGATGGTCTTGCCCTTGCGGAATCCCAACTGCGAATTGACCGGAAGCCAGTACGCCGCATCGCCGACCGCATCGACAGGCTTGGCCTTCGCGCGATAGATCTTCTCGAGGTTCTGCATCTCGACGTTCATCTCGTCCTTCACCGCGTATTGCACCTCGCGCACCGTGAGGACCAGGACCGCGCCCTTGCGCGAGTCGATGTAGCCGCATTCCGAAGGATTGCCGCTTTTCTGCGGCTGCACGCGCTCGACCTTGCGCTCGGCGATCGCGTTGACCTCGTCCTGGGTGAGCAGGTCGCAGGCGTTCGGTGGGGCGGCGATCGCGGCAGCGGGAAAGGCGAGGGCCAGGAGTGCGGCGATGAACGGTCGGGGCATGGTGGTCTTTCGAGTCCGGGAATCGGCAACCGTCATTATCTCAGGAGCGCGTGCGGACCGTGCCACCGCTGCTGCGAACCCCGACTAATAGACGGCACGGCCGCCCGACAGGTCGAACACCGCCCCGGTCGAGAACGAGCACTCCTCGGTGCACAGCCATGCCACGAGCGAGGCGATTTCCTCGACCTGGCCGAAGCGCCCCATCGGGATCTTGGAAAGCATGAAGTCGATGTGGGCCTGGGTCATCTGGGCGAACATCCCGGTCTTCACCGCCGCGGGCGTCACGCAGTTGACCCGGATCGCGGTTCTCGCGAGCTCCTTGCCAAGGGACTTGGTGAGCGAGATCACGCCGGCCTTCGAGGCGCTGTAGGCACTGGCGTTGGGATTGCCCTCCTTGCCGGCGATCGAGGCGATGTTGACGATTCGTCCATAGCCGGCCTTCTGCATGTGCGGAACCACCACCTTGTTGCAAAGGAAGACGCCGGTGAGGTTGATGTCGAGCACCTGCTTCCAGTCGGCGAGCGGATACTCCCAGGTGGTCGCGTTCGGCCCGGTGATGCCCGCGCTGCACACCAGGGCGTCGATTTTCGAAAGTGCCTTCAGGGTGTCGTCGCACGCGCGCCGCGCCTGCGCCTCGTCGCTCACGTCCAGTTGCGCGGTGTGGGCACCGGCCCCCAGTTGCTTCGCGGCCTCGGTGAGCGATTTTTCGTCGCGATCCCAAAGGCTTACGCGTGCGCCCGAGGCGGCCAGCCGCTGGGCGATGGCCAGGCCGATGCCGGCCGCGCCGCCCGTGACCACGGCGGTGCGGCCTTTCAGGTCGAGTATGTTCATATCTTCCCTTGTGTATTGGAACCCCGCCGTCGCGGGGACCTCGGCATGTCCCCTGGCGGCTTCGCGCCAGCATACCTTGGATTGGCCTGACCACTTGACCACTGTGGCGCCACCCCCGTAACCTCCGCAGCGAGGAGATCCTGCATGGCGTCACCGAAAAAACGCCGCAGCGCCGAGTGGTTCGGGCGCGAAGGCAAGATGGGCTTCATCTACCGTTCGTGGATGAAGAACCGCGGCATTCCCCACGACCAGTTCGATGGCCGGCCGGTCATCGGAATCTGCAATACCTACTCCGAGCTCACCCCCTGCAATTCGCACTTCCGTACCCTTGCCGAGCATGTGAAGGCCGGGGTCTGGGAGGCGGGCGGCTTTCCGCTGGAATTCCCGGTGATGTCGTTGGGCGAGACGCTACTGCGGCCCACCGCGATGCTCTATCGCAACCTCGCCAGCATGGATGTCGAGGAATCGATCCGCGGCAACCCGATCGACGGGGTGGTATTGCTGATGGGATGCGACAAGACGACGCCCGCGCTGCTGATGGGCGCCTCGAGCGCCGACCTGCCGACCATCGGCGTTTCCGGGGGGCCGATGCTTTCGGGCTGGTACCGCGGCGAGCGCATCGGCTCCGGGACCAACACCTGGTCGCTTTCGGAAGAACTGCGCGCGGGCAAGATCACGCAGGACGAGTTCCACGAGGCTGAAAGCTGCATGCACCGTTCCCACGGCCATTGCATGACGATGGGCACCGCCTCGACCATGGCTTCGATGGTCGAGGCGCTCGGCGTGGGCCTGCCGGGGAATGCCGCATTTCCCGCGGTCGATGCGCGCCGCAACGTGATCGCGCGCATGGCGGGGCGGCGCATCGTCGAGCTGGTCAACGAGGACGTGAAACTCTCCAAGCTCCTCACCCGCAAGGCGTTCGAGAACGCGATCCGCGTGAACGCCGCCATCGGCGGCTCGACCAACGCGGTGATCCATCTGATTGCCATCGCGCGGCGCATCGGGGTCAAGCTGAACCTCGAGGATTGGGACGAGTTCGGCCGCGGCGTCCATACGCTCGTGAACCTGATGCCCAACGGCAAGTACCTGATGGAGGATTTCTGCTACGCGGGCGGCCTGCCGGTGGTGATCCGCGAGCTGGGCGAGCAGGGGCTCCTCAACAAGAACGCGCTCACCGCGAACGGCAAGACCATCTGGGAGAACAATGCCGCCGCGCGCAACGACAATCCCAGGGTCATCATGCCGTTCAAGAAGCCCTTCAAGCGCAACACGGGCATCGCGGTGCTGCGCGGCAACCTGTGCCCCGATGGCGCGATCATCAAGCCGTCGGCTGCGACCCCGAAGCTCATGAAGCACAAGGGGCGCGCGGTGGTGTTCGAGGACATCGAGGATTTTCACCACCGCATCGACGACCCGAAGCTCGACATCGACGCGAGCTGTGTCATGGTGCTCAAGAACTGCGGCCCGAAGGGGTACCCGGGAATGGCGGAAGTCGGCAACATGCCGCTCCCCGCCAAGCTCCTCAAGAAGGGCGTGACCGACATGGTGCGCATCTCGGATGCGCGCATGAGCGGCACTGCTTACGGAACCGTGGTGCTTCACGCGGCGCCGGAATCGGCCGCCGGCGGGCCGCTTGGGCTCGTCCGCAACGGCGACCTGATCGAGCTCGACGTCGCGAAACGCAGGCTCCATCTCCACGTGTCCGACCAGGAACTCGCCCAGCGCCGCAAGCTCTGGAAGCCACCCAAGGCGCCGATGCAACGCGGCTACTGGAAGCTCTACGTCGACCACGTGAACCAGGCGAGCGAGGGCGCCGACCTCGATTTCCTCGTCGGCAGGAGCGGCGCCGAAGTTCCGCGCGACAACCATTGATGCCGCGTTTCCTGATCACCGATTACGACTTTCCCGACGCGAACCTCGAGCTCGAGCTGTTCCGCGATGCGGGCATGGATGTGGTGACCGCCCAGTGTCGCACCGAGGATGATGTGATCGCCGCCGCCAAGGGGTGCGACGGGGTGCTCGCACAGTACGCTCCGATGAATGCGAAGGTGTTCGCCGCTTGTCCCGAGGTGCGCATCGTGAGCCGCATGGGTGCGGGCTTCGACACGGTGAACGTGGCGGATGCGCGACGCTTCGGGGTCTGGGTGGCCAATTCCCCCGACTATGGAGTCGGCGAGGTGGCCACCCACGCGCTTGGAATGGCCTTGTCCCTGGTGCGCCACCTGGCCTGGTTCGACCGCGACATCCGCGACGGAAAGTGGCATTACGCGTCGACGGGTGGCCTCGCGCGCGCCTCCGAGATGACGCTCGGCATCCTCGGCCTGGGCCGGATCGGCAAGCGCATGTCGTACGTGGCGC
>JANNKG010000595.1:0-5217 GCA_031396185.1 Burkholderiales bacterium
GACGTGATGATCCCGCGCTCGCAGCTGGACATGATCGACGTGGCGGAGAGCCCCGAGAAGTTCATCCCGTTCGTGATCGAGACCGCGCACTCGCGCTTCCCGGTGTTCGAGGACAACCGCGACAACGTGATCGGCATCCTCCTCGCCAAGGACCTGCTGCGGTTCTACGCCGAACACGAGTTCAATTTCCGCGAGATGCTGCGCCCGGCGGTGTTCGTGCCGGAGGCCAAGCGCCTGAACGTGCTCCTTAAGGAGTTCCGCGCCAACCGCAACCACATCGCGATCGTGGTCGACGAATATGGCGGCGTGTCGGGCCTGGTGACGATCGAGGACGTGATCGAGCAGATCGTCGGCGACATCGAGGACGAGTACGACTTCGACGAGACCGAGGACAACATCCTGGTGGACCGCAGCGGCCGCTATCGCGTCAAGGCCGGAACCGAGGTCACCGACTTCAACAACCACTTCGGAACCAACTTCTCCAACGACGATTTCGACACCGTCGCGGGGCTGGTCGTCGGACGCTTCGGGCGCCTGCCCAAGCGTGGCGAGACGATCGTGATCGACGGGTTCACCTTCCAGGTGCTGCGCGCCGACAGCCGGAAGGTCCATGCGGTGCTGGTGGAGAAGCCCAAGACCCGGGAGCCGGAGTGAGCGCCTCGCCCGGGGCCACGCCGATCCCCCGGTCGGCGGGCCGTGTGGTCGCGTTCGGCCTGATCCTGCCAGCCGTCGCGGGGGCGACATGCGTCTTCGGGTTCGCTCCGTTCTACGCCTGGCCCGTCCCGATCGTCGCACTCGCTGTACTTTTCTTCGTGTGGTCGCGCAGCGGCTCGCCGCTACAGGGCGCGCTTTCCGGGTTTGCCTTCGGCCTGGGCTATTTCCTCGCGGGCGTGTCGTGGGTTTTCGTGAGCCTGCACGAGTTCGGTTCGATGCCCGCGGTGCTGGCAGCGATCGCGACTTTCCTCTTCTGCGCCTACCTCGCGCTTTTTCCCGCGGCGGCGGGATGGATCGTGTCGCGATTTGCACCGGGCAACCTCGCGCGCCGGCTGGTGCTCGCGACCGCTGCGATGGTTGTGCTCGAGTGGCTGCGCGGCTGGCTTTTCACCGGCTTTCCGTGGCTGACCCTGGGAACATCGCAAGTCCCCGGCAGCCCGCTCGCGGGTTTCGCGCCCTACGTGGGGGCGTACGGAACGTCGCTCGCGGTCGCGGGAGCGGCAGCGCTGCTCGCGGCGCTGGCCACAAGCCGCGCGGGGTCGCGAGGGCGGGTGTGGATGCTGGCAGCGTTGGGCGCGATCTTCCTTGTCGGAGGTGCAGCGCGACTCGGCTCGTGGACCCAACCCGCGGGGCCGCCGCTGTCGATCGCGCTGCTCCAGGGAAACGTCGCGCAGCACCTCAAGTGGCGCGAGGACGTGCGCACCCAGACGCTGCTGGACTACCGGCGGATGATCTTCGAGGCGCGCGCCCGCGTTGTCGTCATCCCCGAGACGGCGCTGCCGGCGTTTCTCGATCAACTCCCGCCCGATTATGTCGAAAGCCTGCGCGCCCATGCGCGGGAAGCCGGAAAAGAGATCCTGCTCGGGACGGTCGAGCGCGAGTTTCGCGGCCAGGACTTCGACTACTACAACAGCGTCGTGAAGCTTACCGGTGAGCCGAAGCAGTCGTACCGCAAGCGCCACCTTGTTCCGTTCGGCGAGTTCATCCCGCCCGGGTTCAAGTGGGTGCTGGCGGTGCTCAAGATCCCGCTGTCGGACTTCGCGCGCGGCCCCGGTCTCCAGCCGCCGCTACAAGCCGCGGGCGTGACGTTTGGCGTGGCCATCTGCTACGAGGACATCTTTGGCGAGGAAGTGATCGATGCGCTGCCCGCCGCGCAGATCCTGCTCAACGTGAGCAACGACGCGTGGTTTGGCGAATCGTTTGCCGCCGAGCAGCACCTGCAGGCGTCCCAGATGCGCGCGCTCGAAAGCGGGCGCTGGATGGTTCGCTCGACCAACACCGGCATCACCGCAGCGATCGATCCCACCGGGAAGGTCGTCGCGCGCCTGCCCTGGTTCACCCACGGCACGCTCATCGCCGAGGTCGTGCCGATGAAGGGAACCACCCCCTACGCCCTCTGGGGAAACTACGCGGCACTCCTTCTCGCTGGCGCAATCGCCGCCGTCGCGCTCGTCCAAGGCCGCTAGGATAAAATCAGCGCTTTGGCAGATTCCCCCGCGATGCCGACCTTCCAGCAATTGGTCCTGAGCCTGCAGGACTACTGGGGCCAGAAGGGCTGCGCCATCCTCCAGCCCTACGACATGGAAGTCGGCGCGGGCACGTCCCACACGGCCACGTTCCTGCGCTCGCTCGGGCCCGAGCCGTGGCGCGCGGCTTACGTGCAGCCCTCGCGTCGCCCGAAGGACGGGCGTTATGGCGAGAACCCCAATCGCATGCAGCACTACTACCAATTCCAGGTCGTCCTCAAGCCCTCGCCACCCGACATCCTCGAGCTCTATCTCGGCTCCCTCGAGGCGGTGGGCTTCGACCTCGGCAAGAACGACGTGCGCTTCGTCGAGGACGACTGGGAGAATCCGACGCTCGGCGCCTGGGGCCTGGGCTGGGAAGTGTGGATGAACGGCATGGAGATCACCCAGTTCACCTATTTCCAGCAGGTCGGCGGGATCGACTGCAAGCCGATCACGGGCGAGATCACCTATGGGCTCGAGCGCCTCGCGATGTACCTGCAGGGCGTCGAGAACGTCTTCGACCTGGTGTGGACCGAGTGGAAGGACGCCGCCGGCAAGACGCAGAAGCTCACCTATCGGGACGTCTATCACCAGAACGAAGTCGAGCAGTCCGCCTACAACTTCGAGCATGCCGATGCGGCCACGCTCTTTCGCCATTTCGCCGACCATGAAGCAGGGGCTACGCGCCTCATGGAGGCGCAGCTCGCGTTGCCGGCCTACGAGCAGGTCCTGAAGGCGGCGCACGCGTTCAACCTGCTCGACGCGCGCGGCGCGATCTCGGTGACCGAACGCAACGGCTACATCGGCCGCATTCGAACGTTGGCGCGCGCCGTGGCGAAGAGCTACTACGACTCGCGCGAGCGCCTCGGTTTCCCGATGCTCGGGCGCGCGGCGTGACCACCGACACGCTGTTGGTCGAGCTCCTCTGCGAGGAGCTGCCACCCAGGACGCTCAAGCGCCTCGGTGACGCGTTTGCCGAGGGGATCGCGCGCGGACTCAAGAAGCGCGAGATGCTTGAAGCCGCGAGCGCCACGCACGCCTTCGCCACGCCACGGCGGTTGGCGGTGGAGATCACGCAGGTGCGTGCGGGCTCCGAGCCGCGGGCCGTCGAGGTGAAGCTGATGCCCGCGGCGGTTGGGCTCGATGGGGCGGGCAAGCCCACCGCTGCGCTCGCGAAGAAGCTCGAATCCGCAGGCCTGGCGAGCCTCGATCCCGCCAAGCTCAAGCGACGTCTCGACGGGAAGTCGGAGATGCTGTTCGCTGACTCGCAGACGCCCGCGGTGCCGCTCGCTGCGGCACTGCAGGAATCGCTCGATGAGGCGCTCGCGCAGCTGCCGATCGCCAAGGTCATGAGCTACCAGCTGGCCGATGGCGAGACGACGGTGCAGTTCGTCCGGCCGGCCCACGGCCTCGTGGCAATCCATGGCAAGGCCGTGGTTTCGGTGCACGCGTTGGGGCTGGAGTCGGGTCGCCAGACGCGCGGCCATCGCTTCCAGGGCGAACGGGTGGTGCAGATCCCCGCGGCGAACGAATACGAGGCGAGGCTGGAGATCGAGGGCGGCGTGATGGCGGATTTCAGCAAGCGCCGCGCCGCGATCCTCGAGCAACTCCACGCGATGGCGTCGCGGTCCGGCGCCTCGCTGGGGCCCGCCGAATCGTATGCGGCGCTCCTCGACGAGGTGGCCGCGCTGGTCGAAATGCCGACCGTTTACGCGGGCGCCTTCGAAGCGGATTTCCTGGCCGTGCCCGCGGAGTGCCTGGTGCTCACCATGCGCCAGAACCAGAAGTACTTCCCCCTGTTCGACGCCGCCGGCAAGCTCACCCACCGGTTCCTGATCGTGAGCAACATGCGCCTCGCCGACCCTGCCAATATCGTCCAGGGCAACGAGCGCGTGGTGCGCCCGCGGCTTGCCGACGCGCGCTTCTTCTTCGACACCGACCGCAAGGTGAAGCTCGCCGAGCGCGTGCCGCAGCTCGCCACCATCGTCTATCACAACAAGCTTGGCTCGCAGCGCGAGCGCGTCGATCGGCTGGTCAAGCTCTCGATGAACATCCAGGAGCGCCTTCCCCGCGGCCCATTGGGGATCGAGTGGGCGGTCCGTGCCGCTTACCTGGCGAAGGCGGACCTGGTGACGCTGATGGTCGGTGAATTTCCGGAGCTGCAGGGGGTCATGGGACGCTACTACGCCAACGCTGACGGCGAACCTGCGTCGGTCGCGCGCGCCCTTGAGCAACACTACTGGCCCCGCTTTGCCGGGGACGCGCTACCGACAGGCGATGCGAGCATCGCCGTAGCCCTCGCCGACCGCCTCGAGGCGCTGGTCGGCATGTTCTCCATCGGCCAGGCCCCGACCGGCGAAAAGGATCCATTCGCGCTGCGTCGCGCGGCCCTCGGCGTGATTCGCATCCTGATGGAGACGCCGCTCGCCATCGAGCTCGAACCGCTGATCCGCGCGGCGGCAAAGACGCTCCCCAAGCTCGAGCCGCCGGCCCTGGAGGCGTTGGTCGCGCAGGTGCGGGAGTTCGTCCGCGAGCGCCTGGCCAACCTGCTGCGCGAGCGCGGCTACACCGCGCTTGAAGTGGCGGCGGTGCTTGCCGTGAGCAGCCCCGAGTCCAAACCCGAGCGCCTCGACCTGATTCCGGCCAAGCTCGAGGCGGTGCGCGAATTCGCCAAGCTCCCCGAAGCCGGCAGCCTCGCGTCCGCCAACAAGCGGATCCAGAATATCCTGCGCAAGTCGCCTCCTTCTGCTGCGGGCGATTATGCGTTGCTGCACGAGCCGGAAGAGAAGAAGCTTCTTCAATCGTTGACCGCGGTGATCACGCTGGTGAACCTCAAGTTCGCGGCCCAGGATTACACCGGAACGCTCACCGCCCTGGCGACGCTTAGTACCGACGTGGACCGCTTCTTCGAAAAGGTGATGGTCAACACCGAGGACGCCGGAATCCGCGCGGCGCGCCTCATGCTGCTCTCCGATCTGGGCACGACGATGAACAA
>JANNKG010000055.1:0-13221 GCA_031396185.1 Burkholderiales bacterium
CCCGGGTCTCACGACCCGGGCCTGTGCCCAAACTGTTTCAGGGGGTCCGAACCGGCAGCGTCACCGCATCGATCCACGCGGCGTCCTCGCCCAGGCTCGCACTGCCATCCTTCTCGTAGGACCAGCGTAATGCATGGGCGCCGGCGGCGAGCGGCGTCGAGAAGAGTTGCCAGCCGGTGACTGCCATGCCGGACCACTCGCGCACCATCACACCGTCCACATAAAACCGCAGGTAGTCGAACTCCGCCTCGCTCGACACCCGGACGCGGAAGCTCACCGTGCCCGCCGCGAAGTTTCCCGCAACCCGACGCGGCGCTGGCAGGAACCCTCCAGTCAGAGGGCATTGCGCCCTGGAGCGGGAACACCTCGTCGTCATCGACGATGAGCACCACGTTCCCTGGAGTCGTGATCCCGGCGCCGGAGCTCGGACCCGACAGGGTCACCTTGCGCGCATATCGATTCCAAGTGAGGAATCGACATCATCGTCAGGCGCAGAAAAATTTTCTGTAGAGGCCCCTCTGGTAGGAGGGTCAGCAGTGTCTTACACCGTCTACTCGGCAGCGGCGTGCTCCCGGGCCCCGGTGCCCGCGCGATCCTCGGCAAGGCGATCCTCGAACGTGCGGTGACGCGCCGCAAGGAGGGTGTAGGCGGTCGGCACGACGAAGAGCGTGAAGAGGGTCCCGACCAGCATGCCGCCCACGATTACCCAGCCGATCTGGTGGCGCGACTCCGCCCCGGCACCGCTTGCCAGTGCGAGAGGCAGGGCGCCGAGCACCATCGCGCCGGTTGTCATGAGGATCGGGCGCAGCCTCAGCACTGCCGCCTCGATGACCGCGTTGTGGATCGAGCGGCCCTTTTCCTGGAGCTGGTTGGCGAACTCCACGATCAGGATGCCGTGCTTGGTGATGAGGCCGAGGAGGGTCACCACGCCGATCTGGCTGTAGGTGTTCCAGGTGCCGCCCGACAGGTGCAGCGCGGCGAACGCCCCGGTGAGCGACAACGGCACCGACAGCATGATGATGAAAGGATCGCGGAAGCTTTCGAACTGCGCCGCGAGCACCAGGTAGATGAAGATCGCCGCGAGCACCAGCACCAGCATGAAGCTGCCGGCGGAGTCGCGGTATTCGCGCGATTGGCCGTTCAGGTCGGTGACCACGTTGGGCAGCAGGCGCTTGGAGGTGGCCTCCATGTAATCCACCGCCTGGCCAAGGGTGTAGCCCGGCGCCAGGCTCGCGGTGATGGTCGCCGAACGCATTTTCTGGAAATGGTTGAGGTTCTTGGGCGCCACGCCCTCGCTCACCGTGAGCACATTGGCGAGCTGGACCATTTCGCCGCCCCGGCCGCGCACGTAGATGTCGGTGATGTCACCGGGGTTGGTGCGGTTCGCATCGGCCACCTGCACGATCACGTCGTACTGTTCGCCGTCGCGCTTGAAGCGCGTGACGACGCGCCCGCCCCGGAGCGTCTCGAGGGTGCGACCGACGCTCTCCACCGGTACGCCGACGTCGGCGAGCTTCTCGCGGTTCATGCCCACGCGTAGCTCGGGCTGGTTCAGGCGCAAGTCCGTATCGACGTTGACCAGCCCGGGGTTGCGGCGCGCCTCTTCCATCAACTGTTCGACCATCACCTGGAGCTCGGGATAGGAGGCCTGCGTCATCAGGACGAATTGCACCGGCGCTCCGCGCGCACCCCCCAGGGAGGGCGGATTCAGCGGGAAGGCGAGCACTCCTGGCAACGCCTGCAGCTTGGGAAGAAGCTCGCGCGCCACCGCCTGCTGGGAACGGGTGCGCTCAGTCCATGGCTTGAGCGCGAGAACCGAGAAGCCGGAGTCGGGGGTGGGATTGCCGGCCATGGTGAAGTAGCGCAGCGCCTCGGGGATGTCCTTGTAGAGCGCCTCGATGCGCTCCATGTAGCCGGCGGTGAACGGGACGGTCGAGCCTTCGGGCGCGCTTACGGGGATGAAAACCACGCTGCGATCCTCCAACGGCGCCAGCTCCTGGCGCAGGAACTGGAAGAGGATGAGGCTCGACCCCCCGATCGCCATCAGGACCGCGAGCACGATGACGCGATGGTCGAGGGCACGGCTGAGCCCGCGCCGGTACCCAGCCGTGATGCGCGAGAACAGGCGCTCGAAGAAGTTGAACACGGCGCCGTGCTTCGGCTCGTGCCTCAAGATCATCGAGCACATCATCGGCGAGAGCGTCAGCGCGATGAAGCCCGACACCAGCACCGCGCCCGACAAGGCAAGGGCGAACTCCCCGAACAGCTTGCCGGTGCGCCCGCTGGCGAAGGCGAGCGGGGCGTAGACGGCGGCGAGGGTGATGGTCATGGCGATCACCGCGAACGCGATCTCGCGCGTGCCCTTGAGCGCGGCGTCGAGCCGGCTCATCCCATTTTCCATGTTGCGATAGATGTTCTCGAGCACCACGATGGCATCGTCCACCACCAGGCCGACGGCCAGCACCATCGCCAGCAGCGTGAGGGTGTTGATCGAGAACCCCGCCGCGTAGAGGAATACGCTCGCGCCAACCAGCGAAATCGGAATGGTGACGAGGGGAATCATCGTCGCTCGCACGTT
The DNA here is from genome assembly GCA_031396185.1 of Burkholderiales bacterium. Classification (GTDB taxonomy): domain Bacteria; phylum Pseudomonadota; class Gammaproteobacteria; order Burkholderiales; family Usitatibacteraceae; genus Usitatibacter. The sequence continues at coordinate 2,579 of JANNKG010000055.1, forward strand.
TCGCAGGAACACGAAGATCACCAGCGCCACCAGCACCACCGCCTCGATGATGGTCCGGGTCACCGCGGAGACCGACTCCTCGATGAACACCGACGAGTCGAAGGAAAGCTCGAGCTTCATGCCTTCCGGCAGCGACTTGGTGATATCGGCGATCGCCTGGCGTGTCGCCCGCGACAGCTCGAGGGCGTTAGCCGTGGATTGGCGGATCACGCCGAGCGACACCGAGGGGCGTCCGTTGAACCGCGTGATGATGCGCTCGGAAGCCGGTGCGATCTCCACCCGCGCCACGTCGCGGATGCGCACCTGGATGCCGCCGCCGTCGCGGATCACCGCCGCGCCGAATTGCTCGGGCGTGACGAGGTCGGTTTGCGTGAGGACCGCGAACTCCCGCGCCCGCGACTCGATGCGCCCGGCGGGAATCTCGACGTTCTGGCGGCGGATCGCATCCTCGACGTCCTGCGTCGTCAGTTTGTACGCGGCGAGCTTGGTGCGATCGATCCACACCCGCATCGAGGGCCGGCGCTCCCCGAATACCCGCACGTCGGCGGCCCCCGGCAGGGTCTGCAACCGCGGCCTGATGACGCGCGAGGCGTAGTCCGAGACGTCGAGGCGAGAGTGCCGGTCGCTGGTGAAGCCCAGCCACATGATCGGAAACGCGTCGGCCTCGGTCTTGGCAATGATGGGCTCGTCGATGTCCCGGGGGAGCTTGCCGCGCACCCGGGCGACCTTGTCGCGGACATCGGCGGCGGCGGCATCCGGGTCGCGCGTGATCTTGAAGCGCACCGTCACGTTGCTGGCTTCGGAGCGCGATGTCGAGGAAATCACGTCCACGCCCTCGATTCCGGAGATCGAGTCCTCGAGAACCTTGGAGACCTGGCTTTCGATCACGTCTGCCGAGGCGCCGCGGTACACCGTCTCGACGTTCACGACCGGTTCGTCGATCTTCGGGTATTCGCGCACCGACAGGCGGTTGAATGAGATCGCGCCGACCAGCACGATCGCGAGCGAGAGCACGGTGGCGAAGACCGGGCGGCGGATGCAGACTTCGGGTAGCGTCACTCGGCCGCCTTCAGCCCTTGGTCTTCGGCGCGACCGTATTCAGCACCGGCTGGGGCCCGGCGGGCGCGGGTGCCGCGACGACGCGCACCGTCGCACCCTCGCGAATCTTGTTCTGGCCTGCGGTGACGATGACGTCGGCGGCGTCGAGGCCGGAGACGATCTCGACCTTGCCTTCGCGACGCTGCCCGATCTCGACTTTCTGGCGCGCTGCCCGGCCCTCGACGATCTTGTAGACGAATTTGTCGTCGCCCACCGGGAACAGGGACTCTTCCGGGATGACGATCGCATCCTTCGATTCAGTCGTGAAGAGGCGCACACGCGCGAACATTCCCGGCCGCAGCTTCCCGTCCTTGTTGGAGACGCGCGCGCGGATCACGACTGACCGCCCGTTGGCATCGATGAGCGGGTTGACCGCGTATACGCGGCCGTCATAAGCCTTGCCGGGCACAGCATCCAGGACGACCTGCAGCGCCTGCCCATCCCTCACCTGGGACAACGCCAGTTCCGGCAAGCGGAAGTCCACCTTGAGGGGATCGAGGGATTCCAGGTTCACCATGTCCTGGCCCTCCTTCACGTAATCGCCCAGGCTCACCTGCCGCAGCCCGATGGTGCCGGCAAAGGGTGCGCGGATCGTGGTCTTCGAGGCGCGCGCCTGCATGAGCTCCGCATCGGCCTCGGCCACCTTGAGATTGTTGACGGCCTCGTCGAGCGCCTGGCCCGAGAGGAAGCCCTTGTTGCGCAAATCGATCGAGCGCTCGTGCTTGGTGCGCGACAGCGTGAGGTTTGCCTTGGCACGGTCGAGGTCGGCTTGCTGTACCGAATCATCGAGCCTCACCAGCACCGCGCCCTTGGCGACCGGCTCGCCTTCCTTGAAGAGGATCTGTGCGATGCGTCCCGCGACTTCAGGGCGCAGGATCACGGTTTCGTCGGAGCGCAGGCTTCCGACCGCGGAGAGCGCCTGCGGCACGTTGACCACCGCGACCTTCATCGCTTCGACCGCGATGCCGGCGGGTGCGCCAGCCTTCGCGGCGGCCGGCGCGGCGGCTGCAGCAGGGCGCGGGGGCGCACTGCGAGAGCCTGCCCAGAACGAGACTGCTCCGACGGCCGCCACCAGCGCCGCGACCGACGCGCCGAGAATCACTTTCCGCATGGCGAGATCCGGCACTCCTGCAAGGAAAGACGACCATTATAAAGGGGTCGGCTTCCCGGACGTCTCGCGTCGCGGGCTGCCGACCCCTGGATTTGTGACGAATTGTCTCTAGGCGGGAATGTCCGGGACCAGTTGGCGATGCAGCATGAATATCTGGTCCTTGAGCATCAGCTTGCGCTTCTTCAGGCGCTTCAACTGCAGCTCGTCATGCAAGGGGTTTTGCTCCAGGGCTTCGATGGCGCGGTCGAGGTCGCGATGCTCGAGGTTGAGCTCGCCAATGCGCCGCTTGATCTCTTCGGCGCTCTCCATAGTGGCTGTGACCATCGGTCCTACCTCCGAAGACTTTGCGAAAACAGTACTCCCGTTCCAGTCCCCGCGCTACCCCTTGCGACCGGAGTGGGAATAGGGTCAAATGAGGCCCAGCCAAGGGGCCTTCGGCAATGGCAAAAGCCCCAACAAAAACAAGGTAGTGCAGGAGCGCGCAGGCATGAATTTCCGCAGGAGTGAGTTCGACGTCACCAACCGGATCAACACCACCGATCCGGTGTGCGTGAAGCTCGAGGTCGCTCGAATCTTCAAATCGCTCTACTCACGCACCCAGGCTCCGATCCTCGATCGCGCCCTCGACGCTCTGGTACGCATGTACCGCGGCGAACTGCCGGGTTATGCCCGCTGCGATACCGAATATCACGATATCCAGCATGTCCTCGAGGTGACGCTTGCGATGGCGCGCCTGCTCGACGGCTACGAACGCTCGCGCGGGGATGGCCCGCACATCGACGAGCGCAATTTCCAGCTGGGTGTGATTTGCGCGCTTTTCCACGACTGCGGCTACATTCGAAAAAGCAGCGACACCCGGCATCGCAGCGGCGCGGAATACACCGCGACGCATGTCTCGCGCGGCGGGCGCTTCCTCAAGGAGTACCTGCCCACGATCGGCATGGAGGATTTCGCGGAGGTCGCCGGCCAGATCCTGCACTTCACCGGCTACGAGCGGCCGGTCGCGAGCATCAAGCTGAAGGATCCGATGCACCGGCTCCTCGGGTCGCTGCTGGGGTCGGCCGACATCATCGCGCAGATGTCCGACCGCTGTTACCTGGAGAAATGCCGCGACCGCCTCTATCCGGAGTTCGTGGCGGGCGGCATTACGCGCAAGCGGACCGATAACGGCGAGGTGGTGGTGTTCGCCTCGGCGGAGGACCTGTTGCGCAAGACGCCGTCCTTCTACAGCAACGCCTCCAGGCGCCTCGATGGCGAGTTGGGCGGCGTTTACCAGTTCGCCCAGACGCACTTCAACGGTCCCAATCACTACATGGACGCGCTCAAGCAGAACATCCGCTTCGCCGAGCGTGTCGTGGCCACGCCGGGCGAGATCGTGCTTCGCCGCCAGCCGCCCAGCACCCTCTGATTACCAGCACCCTCTGATGATTGGACCCCCGCCTACGCGGGGGTGACGATTGTCGTCCCCGCGTAGGCGGGGACCCAATCGTCAGTTCACGGTCGCGCCGGTCTCGCGCACGACCTTTCCCCAGCGATCCATCTCGACGGAGAGCAGCCGCCCGAACTCCTCGGGCGAACTGGTCGCCACGTCCACGCCTGCGGAGGCCATCAGCTTGCGCGCCTCGGGCGTGGAGAGGATCTTGGTGATGTCGGCATTGAGCTTCAGCACGATCTCCCGTGGTGTCCCGGGAGGCGCCAGCAGCCCCAGCCAGATGGTGGCGTCGTATCCGGGCACGCCCGCTTCCGCAATGGCGGGCACGTCCGGCATTTCTGCATAGCGCTTGGCAGTCGAGACGCCGAGCGCCTTCAGCTTGCCGCTGGCGAGGTTCGGCAGCGCATTGGGCACGCCGACGAAGCTCACCTTCACCTGGCCGCCGATCAGGTCGTTCATCGCCTGGCTGCTGCCCTTGTAGGGGACGTGGGTCAGGTTCGCGCCCGCCATGGTGGTGAACAGCGCCCCCACGAGGTGTTGGGCACTGCCGTTGCCTGAGGACGCGTAGTCGATCTTGCCGGGCTGCGCCTTGGCGAGCGCGATCAGCTCGGCCACGTTTTTCACCGGCAGGCTCGGATGCACCACCAGGACGTACGGTCCTTCGGCGATCTTCATCACCGGCGCGAAGTCGCGCAGGGCGTCGTAGGGCATCTGCTTGTAGAGGTGTGGGCTGATCACGTGCGCGGTCGAGATCATCACCAGGGTGTAGCCGTCGGGCTTCGCCTTCGAAACCTCGGCGGTGCCGATGGTGGAACCGGCACCGGGCTTGTTCTCGATGATCACCGCCTGCCCGATCGCGGGCGCCAGTTCTTTCTGCAGGATGCGCGCCGCAACGTCGGTAAAGCCGCCGGGCCCGAAGGGCACGATGATCTTGATCGGCCGCTCGGGAAAGGTCTGGGCGTGAGCGGGGAGGGCGAGCGTGAGGGCAGCGGCGGCGGCGGCGAGGAGAGTTTTCATGCGCGGTAGGCGGGATCCGGTTGGGTGAAAAAGGAATGCAGGATGTGGTAGACCACCTTGTAGTTCTTCTGCTGGAAGCTTGCGTGTGAAATGCCCGCCATCACCGCGAACTGCTTGTCGGCGTTGGGCAGCTTCTTGAAGAACTCCACCAAATCGTCGAAGCCGGCGATCCCATCGTATTCGCCGCGCATCACGATGGTCGGGTTCACGATCTTCGTGGGGTCGAGCAGCGGGAGCTTCGAGCACATATCCACGTAGGTTCCCGTGGGCATAGAGTCATCGAGGGCGAGGATCGCATCGGCGAAAGCCTCCACCGTCGCCGCGTCGGCGGTGCCGGGATGGTCGCGATTGAAGATACTGTGCACGAAGGCGCGGTCGATCGGCCGGCGGTGCATCGACTGGAACTGCGCGAGCTTTTTCTTGCGCTCGGCGAGCGTCGGGCTGCCTTCCCCGGTCCAGACGAAAGCGTCGAGCGCGAGGCGGTCGATGCGCCCGGGATGGCGCTCGGCAAAGAGGCCGGCCTTCAGCGCTCCCGAGGAGATGCCGTACATGTGCATCTTGCGCACGCCCGTCGCCTTCATCACGTAAGCGGTGCCGGCCGCGAGATCATCGGCGCCGTTGGCGATGTCGTTGTTCTGCGCCCGGTTCTTGTCGGAGCGTCCGTAACCCTCGTTATCCAGGGTCCAGGTGTCGAAGCCGCGCGCGGCGAACCAGTCCATCACCGAGGAGTCCGCGCGCCCCGGGACATGGAGGTCGAAGGTGGGTTGCGATGCCATCGACGAACCGTGCACGAAGAAGATCGTGCCGCGCTTTTCCGCCCCGGCCGCGGGCTTCTTGTTCCAGAGGAAAAGTTTGACCTCGCCTTTCTGGGTCCAGTGGTCGGTACCGCCTTTCCACGTCGTCGTTGCGCCATCGGCCATTGCGTTTCTCCCTGCGGGACAGTCAATCGGGTCGATCACCAGTATATTGCGCGAATGCCGTGGCTCCTTTTACTCGCGTGCTTCGTGGCGTTGAGCGCCAGTGCGCATGACCGGCGCGACATGGAGCTGCTGGGCGCCCACCCGCTGCAGGGCCGCTCGAGCTACCAGCCGGTCATTCACCCGCTGGGCGCACGCTGGATCGCCTTTGTCGGCCACCACGCCGGACGCGCCTTGAATCCGCTCACCGGCGCCGTCGAAGAGAACGGCACCTCGATCCTCGATGTGACCCAGCCGCGCGAGCCGCGGCTCGTGGCCCACATCCCCGGCGATCCTTCCGGGGGCGGCGCGCAGATGGTCCGCGTCTGCGCGGGCGCCACGTTGCCGAATGCCGACCGCTCGCGGACGTACTTGTTGCGGACGCTGGGCGACTTCGCCCATGAGGTCTGGGACGTAGGCGATCCCGCGCGGCCGGGGCGGGTGAGCACGGTCGCGCGGGGACTCGCGGGCACCCACAAGAACTGGTGGGAATGCGATTCGGGTATCGCCTATCTCGTCTCGGGGGCGCCCGGCTGGCGCACCTCGCGCATGACGCAGGTCTACGACCTCTCGGATCCCGCCAGGCCGCGGTTCATCCGCGATTTCGGGCTTGCCGGACAGCAGCCCGGCGCCCGCGGTCCCGTGCCCACGGGCCTGCACGGGCCGATTTCCACCGGGCCCAAGGGCAACCGCGTCTATTTCGGCTATGGGACGAACGCGGGCGGAGTGCTGCAAATTGTCGACCGTGACAAGTTGCTGAACGGCCCACGCGAGCCGAGCGAAGCCAACCTCCTGTATCCGCAGGTGGGCCGCCTCGACTTGCCGTCGACCATGGGAGCTCACACGACGTTTCCGATCCTCGGACTCGAGGTGGCCGAGCTTGCGCGCCAGTCTGGGGGCCCGAAGCGGGACTTCGTCCTCATCGTGAACGAGGCGCTCGCAAGCCATTGTGCCGAGCCCCGGCAGATGGCCTGGCTTGCCGATATCACCGACGAGGCCCGCCCGATGACCGTTTCGGGGTGGACGGTCGCGGAGGCAAGCGGCAACTTCTGCGCGCGCGGGCGCTTCGGCGCGCATTCCTCCAATGAAAGCTTCACGCCGATCTACTATCGGCGCGTGGTATTCGTGGCGTTCTTCAACGCCGGCGTGCGCGCAATCGACATTCGCGACCCCTACCGGCCGGTGGAAATCGCGCACTTCATCCCTGCGGGCGACGCCGTGACCAACAATGTCGAGGTAGACGATCGCGGCTACGTGTATATCGTCGACCGAGGGGGGCTGGGAATGCACATCCTGGCGCTCACGGGGGCGGCCCGAAACGTCGCGAACCTGCCCCAGCAGCCCGGGTCTAAACTCGCCCCGGCCAAGGAGCGACCATGAAAATCAACGACGTGATGACCCCCAATCCGAAGACCGTCAAGACGAGCGACTCGATCCAGACCGCGGCGCAGATCATGCGCGATGAGGACACGGGAGCGGTACCGGTTGTTGACGGGGGTCGCGTTACCGGCATGGTGACCGACCGCGATATCGTGATCCGTGCGTTGGCCGACGGCAAGTTCACCGCCAAGATCAGCGATGTCGTCTCCGATGATGTGATCACTGCAACCCAGGAGATGTCGACCTCGGAGGCCGCCACCCTGATGGGTGAGCACCAGATCCGGCGGCTGCCGGTCGTGGATGCCGGCCAGCGCCTGGTCGGCATCGTTTCGCTCGGGGATCTGGCGGTGAAGGAGAACCGCGACAACCGGATGGGGGAGACACTCGAGAACATCTCCGAGGGCGTGAAGCGGCATTGACCTACAAAGCGGTGGCGCACGGGCACGTCCGTGCGCCAATCGGATTGCTTTAGGAAACAAGGAACTATCGGCTGGTCAAACACCTGTTGAACTATAAGAAAACAGGAGAGATCAGCATGGGAATGATGGACATTCTGGGCCGCTACGCGCACGCGGATTCGCAGCGCCCCGCGCCGCCCCCCCAGGTCGACAGCGACTTCACCGAAATCGCCCAGCAAGCGGCGCCGGATGCCCTTCAGGACGGTATCGCCGAGGCGTTTCGCTCGGACCGGACCCCGCCCTTCGAAGAGATGGTGTCGCAACTGTTCGAACATTCAGAGCCCCGTGTGCGCGCCGGGTTGCTTGACAACCTGCTGGCCGGGCTCGCGCCCGCGGCGATGGGATCGGCCAAGGGCGGACTCGCCGACGTCTGGCGGCGTTACGCCGCCGGTGCTCGGGTCGCGCCCGACCGCGCGGCCGAAGTCGATCCCCTGGACGTACAGGAAGTCGCCCGCCAGGCGCGCCGGCAGAACCCGGGTGTCCTCGAGCGCGTTAGCCGCTTCTACGCCCACCATCCGGAGCTGGTGCGCACGCTAGGCAGCGTGGCGATGGGCATCGCGCTGTCGAAGATTGCTCGGCGCAGCCACCACTAGTTGGCCAGGTAGCGCTCCAGAAACGCCTTCTTGCGCCGGCAGCGCGCCTCGCTCCAGCACGCGGCATAGGTTTTAACCACCTTGCCGTCATGCTCAAGCGAGATTTCGAACGGCCTCTTCATCAGCACCACGTGCACGTAGTTCGCGAAAGCCTCCGCGAAATCATCGCCGGGATGGGTTGCGGCATATAGAGTTGGAAAGCTGGTGCGTTCCAAAGCGGTGTAGGTCGCGAGCATGGCTCCTGCCTCGAGCTTCGCGCCGAAATAAAACACCACTTTCCTGCGTTGCGGAAATTCCGCATCGAATGCGCTTTCGTAGGTATCCCCCGAGACTCGCCACGACTGCTGGAAGTAGGGATACTCGCGCTTCGGCATGACTTCCCTGGGCGACAACGTCCAGCTCGGATGGATGTTCTCGCCGATCGAGAGCACGTGCCCGATTTCATGCAACAGGATGTACTGGATGGCGTTAGCGCGGCTGTTACCCGATTCTTCCTCGATGCGCGCGGTCAGCTTCCAACGGGGGTCCGGCTTGAAAGGCGTGTTGTCCTTCCAGCTCGCCCATTCGTTCGCCTTACGTGTCAGCACTGACGGATCGAGAATAATGAATCCCAGGGTAGGCTCGCCGGAAGCCGCTTCGATCTCGTCGGTGAAACCGGTGCCGCCGATGTCGTCGACGAAGTAGATCCCGGCAAGCTTGGGCGTTAGCCGGCGCTTCACGGGCTCGGGAATTCCAGCGAAGGCCTTCCGGACGTCGGCCATGAACTCGGCTGTAAGTCGCGGTGCGCGCGGCTTGTTGGGATAGCCGTGGACGACGTTGTCGAGCGCGAGGATCTCGATGAGTTCGCCCGGTGCCGCGCCCATGCGTTGTTCGACGGGTTTCGCCAGCGCCGCCTTCCAGAAGTCGGCTTTCTTGGCGGGATGGTGCTTGAGCACCTCGCGGGCGCAGGCCATGTCGCCCTTCTTGCAGGGCTGCTTCGCCTCCTGCGCGTGGGCGGCAAAAACGAGCAGCGCGACAGCGAGCATGATCAGGCGCATGGATGCTCCGTAAGGGAGGTGGCGCCCCGAACACGAATCGAACGTGCGACCTGCCCCTTAGGAGGGGGCTGCTCTATCCACTGAGCTACCGGGGCGCTGCGGGCGAAATTATCGCACGCAGGGTCGGCCCGCCCCAGCCACGTCGTGGACGCCCGCTTGGGCTAATTCCTCTGGATGCCGGGCGTTTCCCCACGGCCTGCCCCGCCTGACTCACCGCGCTCGCGGGCCAATGCGCGATCGATGAGACCGTGCAAATCGATCAGGCTTTGCTCATGCAGCATCGAGGTGGTCCCGCTCAGGCCCACATCGCCCCTTTTGATCGCCGAGAAGGAATGCAGCGCCTTCGTGATCAGGCCGTGCATCTCCTCGATCGGCGATGCGGGGCCCAAGCTCGGAACAGCAGCCTGCGGTTTCTTGGCATGCTCATCCCCGGCAAAGGCGGCAACGGCACCGGCAATGGCGTCGTCGAGCAAGCGATTGAAAGTGTGGAACTCATCGACCGTGATCGGCGCTTTCTTTTCGATGGCGAGCTCGGTGAGGGCTTGGCAGAGGTCGCCGTAGCCGTGGACCACCTGCTCGATCTTCACACCCGCGCTGCGCAAATGCCTGCCGTGCTCGGCTCCTGCGCGACCGACGTCTGACGGCACCAGCATTAGGGACGGTTGCTTCTGGCCGCCCACTTTCAGGCGTGACAAAAAATCCGGAGTTTGCTCGAGGCGAAAGGTCTCGATCAACTGCCCCATGAACTCCGGAATGCCGGTATCGGTCGGTGCCGACTCTGCCTGGCTCGGGTCAGCCCGGCGCGTCGCCTTGGACTGACATCGCGCGATCAACTCACTCTTATTGGACTTCAAGAAGTCATGAAGCATGGGGCCCCCTCACCGCGCCAGACTAAACGCTGGCGAACGCCTCAGCCTGAGCCAATTCCCACCCGGTCGTCTGTGCGGTAGCGAACGCTCAGGCCGACTTTTGTGGGGCGGAGGCGTCGTGGCGGTAGTCGAGGATCCTCGAAAGCTGGATGGAGGCGTCGGAGAAGAAATTCGCGAGCCGGCCGACGCACCGCGCCGCGCCATCGCCCCCCTGGCAATCGTGCCGGACGAGGAGGAGCGCGTAATCGGTTACGTCACAAGCGTCGGTCATTTTTCCGGGCCGGAACCCGGAAGGTATTCTCGCAAGCTCATAGGGCGACAGCGAGGCCAGGAACTCGCGCGCGAGGGCGACTACTTCGGCTTCCGTGGCAGCGGCAGCAAGCTGCGAGTGCCGTGTGGGATCACGCTGAGTTTCGCGACCGGATTGAGGCGAAGGCATGGTTTTTTATCGGTTTTATGGCACCTCGATAGTCAACCGCGGCCTGGGAGAAGTATGTAGGCGCCCTCTGATTAACGATATCCGTGACAAGCGTCCTACACCGCGGGCGCCAATGCCTTGCGACGTCGCAGTCCCTGCAGGAACCACACCAGGCCGGCGACCAGCGAGGCGGGAATGAAATCCCAGAAGTCCGAGTGGCTATCGGGGTTATTCAGCTTGATACCGACCACCTTGTAGCCCTGCTCGATGCCCA
>JANNKG010000082.1:0-3374 GCA_031396185.1 Burkholderiales bacterium
GAGCGTCCCGCGCCGCTGTAGAACTGCGTGACTGCGAGGCCCTGGTTGGCGTTGGTCCAGCCGAGGCCGCCGGCGCCATTCGCGATCGCGTCGACATCGGCGGCCTTGTAGACTCCGCCGTCGTTGCCGCTGAAGAGCCGGCGGTTGCCCGAAGCGAAATCGGGCGGCGAGACCAGCGCGTGGTGATCGGCGTGGGGAGAAGAGGGGGCGTTGCGCCAGTCGCTCACCTTGCCGAAGGTCACGCCGCCATCGCGCGACTGGTAGATGTCGAGGCCCGCAACGACCACGTGGTTCGCGTCGGTGGGATCGACCCAGATCGCGTTGTCGTAGTCGCCCTGGTTGTTCAGGTGCTGCGGCGTGGCGAGGTATTCCCACGTGGCGCCCGCGTCACCTGATTTCCACACTTCACCCTTGTCGTTGTCGATCGAGGCGTACACCAGTCCCGGCTGCGAGCGCGCGAAGGCGATCTCGGCGCGCGCGGTGTTGCTGCGGCCAGCGGGCACCGCGACCAACGGCGCGGAACGCTCCCAGCTGATGCCGGCATTACGCGAGAAGGCGATGGTGCCGTCGTCGAGGCCCGCCACCGCGTTGTCGGGAGCGTTGGGGTCGAAGGCGATGTCGAGCGCCTTGAAGGCGCTCACGCGCACCCAGGTGTTGCCGCCGTCGGACGAGCGCTGGATCGAGCCGGACGTGAGGTTGGTGTGGGTCAGCGCGGCGAGCAAAATCTGGGAGGCGTCGGGATGCACCGCGAGCCGGTTCACGAAGCGCCAGTCCGGATTGGCGTCGGCATTGGTGGACCCGAGGTACTGCCAGGTGTTGCCGCCGTCGAAGGACTTGAATGCGCCCACCCCGACCAGGCCGCCACTCGCCTCGCCGGTGCCGAGGTAGACGATGACCGGGTTGCGCGGGTCGAATACCAGTGCCGTGACCGAGAGGTTCGGGAAGAAATCGAAGTTCGCCCGCCACGAGCCGCCCGCGTTGTCGGACACCCACAACCCGCCCGATGCGGTGCCGGCGAGCAGGCGATTGGCGTTGCGGGGATCGAAGGCCAGGGCCCGCACTCGCCCCCCCACGTTCGAGGGTCCCAGGGACTGCCACTGCGATGGCTGCAATCCCGCGGACTTCGGCCGGCCCGCGCTCGCGCCCTGGGCTTCGATGGCGAGGCGCTGCTCGCGCGCACGAAACAGCTGGGCGACGCCCGGCGGGCCGTTCTCGTCGGCTTCAAGCTCGAGGTGGTAGCGCGCGTTCACGCCGGCGCGCTCGCGCCGGCCGCGCTCGCGATCGGGCACCTTGAACTTGGCGCCAAGATCGAGGGGGCTGTCGCGCAGCTCCGTAGCGGGAACCGGAAGCGTCGCTATTCCTGGCAGCACCACGGCAGCGCACCCGGAGGCCAGCGCCAGGACCATTGTCGCCGCGAGGCGACGGGGAATCAGGTTCGACATGCCCAATTAGAGCAGGACGCGCTCGATGCCGCCGCGATTGGCCTTTTCGACGAAGTCCTTCATCCAGCCCTCTCCCAGGATATGCCGCGCCATCTCGACCACGATGTAGTCCGCGGTGGTGCCGGAATCGTCGTCGAAGCGGCTCAGGCCCTGCAGGCACGACGGGCAGGAGGTGAGCACCTTCACATCGCCTCCGAAGCCATCGGCGCGCACCTTCGATGCGCCCTTGCGCATCTCCTCCTCCTTGCGGAAGCGGACCTGGGTCGCGATGTCGGGCCGCGTCGCCGCGAACGTCCCCGACTCGCCGCAGCAGCGGTCATTGAGTGAAACGTCCTGGCCCATCAGGGCGTTGACCACCTTGAGCGGCTTGTGGGTCTTCATCGGCGAGTGGCAAGGGTCGTGATACATGTAGCGCACCCCCTTCACGCCTTCGAGGGCGAGACCCTTCTCCATCAGGTACTCGTGGATGTCGAGCAGCCGGCACCCGGGGAAGATCTTGTCGAACTGGTACTTCTGCAGTTGGTCCATGCAGGTTCCGCACGACACCACCACGGTCTTGATGTCGAGATAGTTGAGCGTGTTGGCGACGCGGTGGAACAGCACACGGTTGGCGATGGTGATCTGCTCGCCCTTGTCGGCGCGTCCCGCGGACGTTTGCGGATAGCCGCAGCACAGGTATCCCGGCGGCAGCACGCACTGGCTTCCCACGTGGTAGAGCATTGCCTGGGTGGCGAGTCCCACCTGGCCGAAGAGCCGCTCGCTCCCGCAGCCGGGAAAATAGAACACCGCCTCGGATTCCTCGGTGATCCGCGCGGGGTCGCGAATGATGGGAATGACTGCGGCATCCTCGACGTCGAGGAGCGCGCGCGCCGTCTTCTTCGGCAGCCCGCCGGGCATCGGCTTGTTGATGAAGTGGATCACCTGCGCCTTGAGCGCCGGCTTGCCGACGGTCTCGGGAGGCATGCGCACCTGGCGCTGGACGAACGGCGTACGCCCCCAAAGCTTGTTCGCCAGGCGCTGCGCGCGGAAGCCGAAGTCGATCATCACCGCCTTGATCAACTTGATCTTGGTGGGGTCGGTGGCGTTCAGAAACTGCAACGCCGCCCAGGTGCCGGGGTTGAAGCGGCGCATGCGCAGCTTGGCGAGCAAGTTGCGCATCGCCATCGAGACGTCGCCGAAGTCGATGTCCACCGGGCAGGGCGACAGGCACTTGTGGCACACCGTGCAGTGGTCGGCCACGTCGCCGTATTCGTCGAAGTGGCGGATCGAGACGCCGCGGCGCGTCTGCTCCTCGTAGAGGAACGCCTCGGTGAGCAGCGAGGTGGCAAGAATCTTGTTGCGCGGACTGTAGAGCAGGTTGGCTCGCGGCACGTGCGTCGCACACACCGGCTTGCACTTGCCGCAGCGCAGGCAGTCCTTGAACATTTCGGCGATCCGGCCGATGTCGTTCTGCTCGAGGATCAGCGACTCGTGCCCGATGAGCGCGAAGGAAGGCGTGTAGGCGCGCGTGAGGTCGGCGCCAGCGAGCAGCTTGCCGCGGTTGAAGCGGCCTTCGGGATCGACACGCCGCTTGTAGTCGGCGAACGGCGCGAGCTCCCCGGGAGTCAGGTACTCCATCTTCGTGAGCCCGATGCCGTGCTCGCCCGAGATCACGCCCCCCAGGTCGCGCGCGAACTGCATGATGCGGGCGACCGCCTGGTTGGCCTGCTGCAGCATCTCGTAATTGTCGGAGTTGACCGGGATGTTGGTGTGCACGTTGCCGTCGCCCGCGTGCATGTGCAGGGCGACGAACACTCGCCCGCCCCGCAAGGGGCCGTTATCCGGCGAAACGTCGTCCAGATGAATCCGCAGATTCAGCATCTGCTCCAGAATCTCTCGCGGAGCTTCCACATGCGGCACGCCCGCTTTGCGCGTGGGATTTTTGAATTGAGT
>JANNKG010000100.1:0-2689 GCA_031396185.1 Burkholderiales bacterium
TACTGGGGTCCCGGCGGTTATTACCCCCATCACCCCACGTGGGGCCTGCGTGTCGGATACAACCCGTGGACCGGATGGTCCATGGGCGTGTCCTACAGCATGGGCTTCATGTCGGTCGGGTTCACGTCCGGTGGCGGCTACGGTGGTTACTATCGCCCGGGCTACCCGCCCGGAGGCTTCTATCGCCCGCCCGGCTGTTACCCGCCGGGCGGCTACCGTCCGCTCCCGACAGCTCGTTCGTTGAGCGGCAGAATGTCCGCTTCACCGAACGCTTAATTATACCCGGGCCCTTACTGCGAGGTCGATTCGGCCGGCGTCGGCGGCGGGGATTCCTCGCGGCGCGGCGGCGGATCGAGCAGCGCCTTGCGCGAGAGCCTCACGCGACCCTTGTCGTCGGCCTCCATCACCTTCACCTTCACGATCTGGCCTTCCTTCAAATAGTCGGACACCGCGTTCACGCGCTCATGGGCAATCTGCGAGATGTGCAGCAGGCCGTCCTTGCCGGGTAGCAGCTGGACGATCGCCCCGAAATCGAGAAGGCGCAGGACCGGCCCCTCGTACACCTTGCCGACTTCCACTTCGGCCGTGATGGCGCGGATGCGGTTCATCGCGTCCTCGCCAGCCTCCGCCGACAGGCAGGCAATGGAGATGGTGCCGTCGTCCTCGATGTCGATGGTGGTACCGGTCTCGCGCGTGAGGGCCTGGATCACGCTGCCGCCCTTGCCGATCACCTCGCGGATCTTGTCCGGATTGATCTTCATCTTGATGATGCGCGGCGCGTAGTTCGACATTTCCTGGCGCGGTCCGGGCACGGCCTGCTTCATGATGCCGAGGATGTGCAGGCGGCCTTCCTTGGCCTGGTCGAGTGCCACTTTCATGATCTCGCGCGTGATGCCGGTGATCTTGATGTCCATCTGCAGCGCGGTAATGCCCTTGTCCGTGCCCGCGACCTTGAAGTCCATGTCGCCCAGGTGGTCCTCGTCGCCGAGGATGTCGGTGAGGACCGCGAAACGCCCGCCGTCCTTGATGAGGCCCATCGCGATACCCGCGACGTGGCCCTTGAGGGGAACGCCGGCATCCATCAGCGCGAGGCAGCCGCCGCACACGCTCGCCATCGACGACGACCCGTTGGATTCGGTGATTTCCGAGACCACACGCAGGGTGTAGCCGAAGTCCTCCTTTGACGGCAGGACCGCGAGGAGCGCGCGCTTGGCCAGCCGCCCGTGCCCGATCTCGCGGCGCTTGGGCGAGCCGACGCGGCCGGTCTCCCCGGTGGAAAACGGGGGAAAGTTGTAATGCATCATGAAGCGCTCGGTGTACTCGCCCTGGAGCGCATCGATCCTCTGCTCGTCCTGGCCGGTGCCCAGTGTCGTGGTGACGATTGCCTGGGTCTCCCCACGGGTGAACAGGACCGAGCCGTGCACGCGCGGCAGCAGCGTCGGTCGGATCGAGATGGGCCGCACGGTGCGCGTGTTGCGCCCGTCGATGCGCGGCTCGCCGTTCAATATCTGTCCGCGGACAATCTTCGATTCCATGTCCTTCAGGATGCCGCGGGCGACGTTGGCGTCTGCCGGGTTGTCCTCCACCAGAACACAGGTATCCCAGACCTTCTTCTTGATCTCGTCCAGCCGGGTCGAGCGCAGCGACTTGGACTTCATGCGATAGGCGTCATTCAGGTCCGACTCGACGAGAGCGCGCATCTTCTCCACCAGCACCGAATCCTTCTCGGCGGCCTCCCAGTCCCAATCATCCTTGCCGCCCTCGTCGGCGAGCTCGATGATCGCCTGGATCGCGGCCTGCATCTGCTCGTGGCCGTACATCACGGCGCCGAGCATCACTTCCTCGGACAGTTCGTTCGCTTCCGATTCCACCATCAGCACGGCCGTCTCGGTGCCGGCGACGACCAGGTTCAGCTTCGACGCGGCACTCTCGAGCTCGGTCTTGGTGGGGTTCAGCACGTATTCGCCGTCGATGTAGCCCACGCGCGTGGCGCCGATCGGCCCCTCGAACGGGATACCCGAGAGGGTCACCGCAGCGGAGGCCCCGATCATCGCCGGGATGTCGGAATCGATCTCCGGGTCGGACGACAATACGGTCGCGATAATCTGCACTTCGTTGTAGAAGCCATCGGGGAACAATGGCCGCAGTGGACGGTCGATCAGGCGGCAGGTGAGGATTTCCTTTTCCGAGGGGCGGCCTTCCCGCTTGAAAAACCCGCCTGGAATCTTGCCCGCGGCAAAAGTCTTTTCCTGATAGTGCACGGTCAGCGGAAAGAAATCGAACTTCGGATCGGCTTGCTTCGCGCCGACGACAGCTGCGAGCACCGAGGTCTCGCCATAAGTCGCAAGCACAGCGCCGTCCGCCTGACGCGCGATGCGCCCGGTCTCGAGGGTCAGCGTGCGGCCGCCCCACTCAATCGATTTTCTGGTTATGTCGAACATGTCTTTTTCTTCTTTCAGTTTGCCGGCGCCGGATTGCGCGGCTGGTAGTGGTCAGTGGTCAGTGGTCAGTGGTCAGTGGTCAGTAATCAGTGGTCAGTGAAAAGAAAGATCCTTCTACTGACCACTGATCACTGACCACTCACTTAGGCTGCATCCTGATCGCCCCGTCGAGGCGGATCGTCTCGCCGTTCATCATCACGTTACGGATGATCTCAACGGCGAGCGACGCGTATTCCTCAGGTTTGCCG
>JANNKG010000158.1:0-4158 GCA_031396185.1 Burkholderiales bacterium
TTCGGCTACAGCCTGACCGAAACAGAATCACAGTTCGGTTCGCGGGAAGCTGACAACTATCGTTTCGGTGGCGAAATCCTCTATCATTTCATGTCCTGTGGCGCTTCTATGGCGAACTGCGCGATGGACCCGCGGTGCCCCCGCGCGAATGGGTCATCTCCGTGGCAGCGGGAATTGCGGTATTCGCCGCCTGGATCACGTTCGACTCCGGCTGGGCCGCCTTCGAAAGTGGTGCGGGGTTCGTGCCGCTGCGCGCCGATGGCAGCCTCGACCTGGTGCTGGTCGTCCTGAGGCTTTTCGGGCTGGTCCTGGTGGTACCGGTGATGGAGGAGCTCTTCTGGCGCTCGTTTCTCATGCGCTGGATCGGCAAGCGTGATTTCCTCGCGGCCCAGCCGCGAAACGCGGGCCTCGTGGCATTATTGATATCCTCGGCTTTGTTCGCTTCAGAACATGCACTCTGGTTCGCCGGATTGCTGGCGGGCCTGGCGTACGGCTGGGTCTACATGCGCAGCGGGAACCTTCGTGTTCCCATCGTTTCACACGCGATCACCAACGGACTTCTCGGGGCCTGGATCCTTGCGACACAAAACTGGCGTTTCTGGTAGCACGCTCCTCCTCGCGGCGGCCCTCGCGCCGCTGCCTTCGTGGGCGCTCTTCAACGACACCCTGGAGGTTTTCGCGGCCGAGAACGTCACCTACGACAGCAACGTCTTTCGCCTCTCGCCGAGCCTCGACCCGAACCAGGCGATCGGCTCGTCGAAACGCAGCGACATCATCTTCACCACCTCGCTCGGTTTCTCGCTCAATGTGCCGGTGAGCCTGCAGCGCTTCCAGCTCAGCTATGTCTGGTTCGACTCGCGCTATCGCACCTTCAAGGACATCGACAATCGCGGCCATACCGCGCGCGCAGCCTATTTGTGGGCGATCACCCCGCGCCTTACCGGGGAGTTGAGCTACCAGGAGCAGGAGTCGCTTGCGAGCTTCGCCAACATCCAGGGCCGGCGGCCTGACCTGGTGACCGCGCGCATGGCCGTCGCGAACGCCGCATGGATGGTGACTCCCAGCTGGCGCCTGCACTCGGACCTCAACGCAACCCAGGTCGAGCACAGCGAGAACCGCGCGTTGAACGACCTCGAGACGGCCTCCGCCGAGGTCGGCGTGTCCTACGTGAGCGCGCAGGAGAATCGCATCGGCGTGGCGGTGCGCGGCGAGCGTGGGCGCGCGCCCGACGAGCGGCTGCTTTTCGGCCTGCCCTTCGACAACGAGTACACCCAGACCGGCGTGGGCGTGCAGGGGCGCTGGGTGGTGACCGGCCATTCGCGTTTCGACGGCCGCGCCGACTACATCCGCCGCCAGTACGAGCAATTGAGCGAGCGCAACTTTTCAGGACCCACGTTCCGCGCGACCTACACCTGGACCCCGACGGGGAAAATTACCGTCGCGACCACGCTGCAGCGCGACATCGCGCCGCTCGACGACATCACCACCAGCTTTGCGCTGGTGACCGGCCTCACCGTGCGCCCCGACTGGGCGGTGACCGACAAGATCAACGTGCGGGGAAACTTCGGCTACGCGCGCTATGAGTACCGGGGCGATCCCGCCCGGGGCCTCGATTTCGAACACCGCGTGCGCACTGCCGGCGTTTCGGTCCTCTACCGCCCCGCGGCTCGCATCTCGATCAGCGGCGGCGTCGCTCGCGAGACCCGCACCTCGACGCTCGCCAACGGCGACTACAAGGTCGACATCGCCACCTTGGAAGCGCGCGTCGGCTTCTGACGCGGGGGGCAGGCTTCTACGCCCGCCGCTTTTTTCGCCGCCAGAGGAGAAAATAGTCCGTTCGGACTAGGCCCCGCAAAGCCGGTTAGCAGGTGTGTGTCACGCGCAAACCATAGTGTTATCTCCACTAACAGGAGATACCGCCATGAGAAATTCTTACCGCACCCTCGCCTTGACAATTTCCCTCGCTGCCGCTGCGGCCGCGTTTGCCCAGGCGCCCCCCGCGAAGCCCTCGAACCCCACTTCTCGCGGTGAAAACGTGTTCTCGTACCCCCCCCTCAGCGGCGCCCCTGCCAATACCATCGGCAATCCGCTGAACAACACGGGTATCGGCCGCCAAACCTCGCGCAGCCAGACCGCCCGCGTGACGCCGGTTCCGGAGCCCTCGCAGTGGGCGATGATGCTCGCCGGCCTTGCGCTGGTGGGATTCATCGTGCGCCGCAGCTCGAAGCGCTCGTAGGCAGCCGGCATGGTCACTGCCCGTCTCCTCGGCGCTGCCGCGGTCACCGCAGCGTTTGCGCTCGCCGGGTGCTCGGAGGAATCCGGGCTTCGAGCGGGGCTGGTCACGCCGTCTGAAATTCACGCGTTTTACGTCTCACACCCGGCCCTCTTCGAGGGCCGGCGCCTGTATTCGCTCCGCGAAATCGTGGTCAGCGCCCCCGCCGCATTCCTCGCCGGCTTCGACGCCCGCGTGCGCAGCGCGGGGAGTCTCAAGGAAGTCGAGGCGTGGCTGTCGACTCAGGGAATCGCCTACCAGACCGCCGCATTCACCCATCCCGCCGAAGACGTGCCGCTCGCACTGCTGCCGCGGCTCGCTTCGATGAGGCCGGGAGAGTTGGTCGCCCTGTCGACGCCGGACGGCGTCTCGGCCTGGCAGTTGATCGAATCCCGCGAGGCCCCGCTCTCGGAGAGCGAGGCCGCGGCCGCGATCGAGCAGTTCCTCGCGGGACGCAAGCGTTCCACCGAGGCTCGTCACGAAGCCCGCTACGAAGTCCGCAGCTGATATCCCCCATTCGCCAGGAGCCCACCATGTTCAATGCCACGCAGCCCCGTCACATCCGAAGCGAGCTCCCGACCGCCGCCGCAAGCGTCGCTTTCGTCGTCCTCGCCGCGCTCGCAACGGTCGCCCATGCGCAGGCCCCGACCGCGCGGCTTGCCGTGGTTGCGCCTTCGACCGCGCAGCCGGTTGCGGCGCAGCCGGCGCCGGCCCCCGCCCCGCAGGAACAGGCCGCCCGCGCCTCGCTCGAAGCCGTGGGCGCCGGCGACATGCTGCGCATCAATGTCTTCCGCAACCCGGACCTCGCCACCGAGGCGCGCGTCACCGAGCAGGGGACGATCCTCTTCCCGCTGATCGGCGACGTGCCGGTGACCGGCCTCACCCCGCAGCAGGTCGGCAGCCGCATCGCCGAGCAGCTGCGCGCCGGCAAGTTCGTGGTGAACCCCGAGGTTTCGGTGTCCCTTTTCCAGGTCAACAGCCGCCAGGTCTCGGTGCTGGGCAATGTGAACAAGCCCGGCCGCTACCCGATCGACGCGATGAACAGCAAGCTCACCGACTTCCTCGCTGCCGCCGGCGGCGTGGCCGGGCCGGGCTCGGACATCGTGACGATCGTCTCGAGCCGCGACGGCCAGTCGACCAAGACCGACGTGGACCTGGCGCAGATGTTTCGCGCCGGCAACCTCGCCAACAACGTGACCCTGCAGGCCAACGACACGCTGTTCGTGCATCGAGCCCCGATGGTCTACGTATACGGTGAAGTGCAGAAGTCGGGCGCCTACCGCCTCGAGCCGAACATGACGGTCATGCAGGCGATCGCCATGGGTGGCGGACTCACGGTGCGCGGCACCGAGCGCGGCGTGCGCATCCATCGCCGCACCGACAGCGGCGCGGTCAAGAAAATCGACGTGAGCCTGACCGACGCCGTGCAGACCGACGACGTGGTCTACGTTCGCGAAAGCCTGTTCTGAACCGGCCAAGCCCTAGCGCCAAGGTAAACCCATGAGCTTCCATCAATTCCTCCTCGCCCTGCGTGGCCGCCTTTGGGTGTTCCTGTCGCTGCTCGTGGCCACGGTCGCCGCGGCAGTGGCCGTGACCCTGCTGATGCCCAGGACCTACGAGTCCACGGTGTCGCTGCTCCTCGACAACCGCGACGAGCAGTCGCTCTCGGGGACGGTGCCCTCGGCACGCGAGCGCGTCGGGTATATGCAGACCCAGATCGACATCATCAACAGCCAGCGCGTGGCGCGCCGCGTGGTCGAGGACCTGAAGCTCGCGGAAAGTGCCGCGGTGCAGGAGGAATTTGCGCTGTCCCGTTCCAAGGGAACGATCGAGGACTGGATCGGCGGCGGATTGCTCGCCAAGCTCAGGGTGAACGGCTCCCAGTC
>JANNKG010000192.1:0-3703 GCA_031396185.1 Burkholderiales bacterium
ACTTCCATCGTCGCCTTGTCGCTTTCGAGCGTGACCAGCGAGTCGTCCTTCTTCACCACGTCACCGGGCCTCACCAGCACCTCGATGACGGGAACGTCCTTGAAGTCCCCGATGTCGGGCACCTTCACTTCGATCGCGGCCAACGTCCTCTCCTCGTTATTGATTTCTTGGTGGTGGGCTCAGACCGTCCAGGGGGCCGGCTTTTCCGCGTCGATGCCGTACTTCTTGATCGCCTCGGCGACCTTCGCGGCGGGAACCTCGCCATCCTCGGCGAGTGCCTTCAGGGCCGCGACCGCCACGTAGAAGCGGTTCACCTCGAAGAAGCGGCGCAGGTTCTCGCGCGAGTCGCTGCGCCCGAAGCCGTCGGTGCCGAGGACCTTGTAGCGCCGCGGGACGAACTCGCGGATCTGGTCGGCGAAGGTGCGCATGTAGTCGGTGGAAGCGATCACCGGCCCTTTCGTGCCAGAGAGGCATTGCTCCACGTGGGAGGCGCGCGGCTTGTCCGTCGGATGCAGGAGGTTCCAGCGTGCGCAGGCGATGCCGTCCCGGCGCAGCTCGTTGAAGCTCGGGCAGCTCCAGACGTCGGCGGCGACCCCCCAGTCCTTCTTCAGCAGCTCGGCGGCGGCCATCACCTCGCGCAGGATCGTGCCGCTGCCGAGCAGCTGCACGCGCGGGGACGATTTCTTGTCCGCGGGGCCCGAGCCTGCCCCGGCAGTCCCCAGGCCGGGGTCGATGAGCTTGTACATCCCCTTGAGGATTCCCTCGCGCGCGCCCTCGGGCATGCCGGGGTGCGGGTAGTTCTCGTTCATCAGGGTGATGTAGTAGAAGACATCCTCCTGGTTCTCGACCATGCGCCGCAGGCCGTCCTGCACGATCACCGCCACCTCGTAGGAAAAGGTCGGATCGTACGAAAGGCAGTTCGGCACGACCGACGACAGGATGTGGCTGTGGCCGTCCTCGTGCTGCAGGCCCTCGCCGTTCAGCGTCGTGCGCCCCGCCGTGCCGCCCATCAGGAAGCCGCGCGAGCGCAAGTCGCCCGCCGCCCACACCAGGTCGCCGACGCGCTGCATGCCGAACATCGAGTAGAAGATGTAGAACGGGATCATCGGCACGTTGTTGTTCGCGTACGACGTGGCGGCGGCCATCCATGAGCACATGGCACCCGCTTCGTTGATGCCCTCCTGCAGGATCTGGCCGTTCTTGTCTTCCTTGTAGAACATCAGCTGGTCGCTGTCCTCGGGCTCGTAGAGCTGGCCCACCTGGGAATAGATGCCGAGCTGGCGGAAGAGGCCCTCCATGCCGAACGTTCGGGATTCGTCGGGCACGATGGGAACGACGTTCCTCCCGATCGTCTTGTCCTTGACCAGCGCGGTCAGCATGCGCACGAAAGCCATGGTCGTGGAAATCTCGCGGCCTTCTCCGGTGGCATCGAGAAGCGCCTTGAACGATTCGAGCTTGGGCACCTCCAGCCGGGCGCTTTTCCGCCGGCGCTGGGTGAGCGCGCCGCCACGCTGGGCGCGCAGCTCCTTCAGGTATTTCATTTCCGGCGAATCGTCGGCCGGCTTGTAGTAGGGCAGGTCGGCGAGCTTGTCGTCGGGGATCGGGATGTTGAAGCGGTCGCGGAAGTGCTTCAACGCCTCGATCGGCATTTTCTTCTGCTGGTGCGCGATGTTCTTGCCTTCGCCGACCGCGCCCATGCCATAGCCCTTTACCGTCTTGGCGAGGATCACGGTGGGCTGGCCCTTGTGCTTCACCGCCGCCGCGTAGGCGGCGTAGACCTTGCCGGGGTCGTGCCCGCCGCGGTTCAGGCGCCAGATGTCCTCGTCGGACATGTTGGCCACCATCGCCTTCAACTCGGGGTACTTGCCGAAGAAATGCTCGCGCACGTACGCGCCGTCGCGGCTCTTGAACTTCTGGTACTCGCCGTCGACCGCCTCCTCCATGCGCTTCAGCAGGATTCCGTTCTTGTCCCGCGCGAGCAGGGGGTCCCAATAAGAGCCCCAGATCACCTTGATCACGTTCCAGCCCGCGCCCCGGAAGTCGGCCTCGAGCTCCTGGATGATCTTGCCGTTGCCGCGCACCGGCCCGTCGAGGCGCTGCAGGTTGCAGTTGATGACGAAGACCAGGTTGTCGAGGTTCTCGCGCGAAGCCATGCCGATGGCCCCGAGCGACTCGGGCTCGTCCATTTCCCCGTCGCCCATGAACGCCCACACCTTCCGGCCCGTGGTCTTGGCGTGCCCGCGGTCGTTCAGGTAGTGCTGGAAACGGGCCTGGTAGATCGCCTGGATCGGGCCGAGGCCCATCGAGACCGTCGGGAACTGCCAGAAGTCGGGCATCAGCCACGGATGCGGATAAGACGAGTTTCCCTTGCCATCGACCTCCGGGCGGAAGTTGTCGTGCTGCGCCTCGTTCAGGCGCCCTTCGTGAAACGCGCGCGCGTAAACCCCGGGAGAAGAGTGGCCCTGTATGTACACCAGGTCACCGCCGTGCTTGTCGGTAGGGGCGTTCCAGAAGTGGTTGAAGCCGATGTCGTAGAGCGTGGCGGCGGATGCGAAGCTCGCGATGTGTCCGCCGAGTTCGAGATCCTTCTTGCCGGCGCGCAGGACCATCGCCACCGCGTTCCAGCGCACGTATGAGCGCAGCCGCGCCTCGAGCGACAGGTCGCCGGGGATTGGCTCCTCGAGGTGCGTTGGAATGGAATTGATGTAGGCGGTCTGGGCGCTGTAGGGCAGGTAGGCTCCCGACCGGCGCGCCTTGTCGACCAGCTGCTCCAGGATGAAGTGCGCGCGTTCGGGGCCCTCGATCTCGAGGACTGCTTCGAGCGAGTCGACCCACTCTCGGGTCTCCAGCGGATCGATGTCTTGTAGGCGTTCCATGGTCTGCCTCGTTGGAGTTTGCTGCGGACGGCGGGCGGCTAAACGGCGGCCTTGAGAAGCCCAATCGTATAATGATTGAGTTGAGGGGGGAAAGCGCCCCGGGAAATGGTGGTTCGGCCCCCGCAGCAAATATGAATCTCCCCAAAAAATCATGGACATCGGGCGAGAAGCGGGATTGTTTCTTAAAAAAGCATTTTAAGTTACTATAAACGCGAGTTTTTGCGGGTTCAGGGACCGCGTCGACAATAAGCCGGAAACGGAATGACACAACAGGCGCACGGCATGGGGCGGGGACGCCCATGAATCTCTCGCAGTCGCTCCAGTCGGCCAGCCTGACCGATCCGGGGCGCGTGCGCGACCACAACGAAGACTGCATCGAGTCGCGTCCGGAGATCGGGCTTTTCGTTTTGGCTGACGGCATGGGCGGCTACAACGCGGGCGAAGTGGCCAGCGGCATGGCGACTTCCCTGATTTCCGATGGGATACAGGAATCCTGGCGTGCGGCCGATGTTGCCCGCCTCGGCCGTGATGAATCGAAAGCGCTTGCGGAAAAGCTGCTCCGCGAGCATGTCGGACGCGCAAATAGCGCCATTTTCACGACCTCGCAGAACAACCCCGAATGCGCGGGAATGGGAACGACCCTGGTGGTCTGCCTGTTTTTCGATAATTTCGTGGCGGTTGCGCATATCGGTGACTCGCGCCTGTACCGGCTTCGGGGCGACGCGATGGAACAGGTGACCCGCGACCATTCGCTGCTGCAGGAGCAGCTGGATTCGGGCCTGATCACTCCGGACGAGGCGAAGTTGTCGCAGAACAAGAACCTGGTC
>JANNKG010000196.1:0-5067 GCA_031396185.1 Burkholderiales bacterium
TCGGCTACTACGGGGCGCGCATGGTGGAGTACTACGGCGGCAAGCACGCGAAGGTCTATCACGGCGGCATCGACGACTGTAAGTCCGCGGGCAAGGCCCTCGAGACGGCGCCGACCAAGCCGCAGCCGATCACCCTGGTACTCACGGTGGAGGGCCAGGGCGCCCTCGGCAACAAGGAGCTGGTGGAGCGCGTCCGCCAGGGCCGCTCGCAGATCCTCGACACCCGCACGGTCAAGGAATACACCGGCGAGGACATCCGCGCGATTCGCGGTGGCCACGTCCCTGGCGCGATCAACGTCCCGTATGAGCAAAACTGGCAGGATCCCGCGGCGGCCGGAAAGCTTGCGTCGCGGCAGGTGACCACGCGCGACGGCATGGCGCTCAAGTCCCGCGAGGATCTCGTGAAGCTCTACGCGAAGCTCGACCCGGAGAAGGAAACAGTCGTCTATTGCCAGAGCGGCGTGCGGGCTTCCGAGACGGCTGCCGTGCTTCGTGACCTGGGCTTCAAGGACGTAAAGGTCCACGAGCCCTCGTGGCTCGGCTACGCCGGCATTCTCTCCGCGCCCGCTGAGGACGAGGTATTCGTCAACGTCGGCGCACTGAATGGCCGGGTCTCGTCGTTGCAGTCCCGCGTGAAGGACCTCGAGGCCGAGCTGGCTCGCCTTCGACCGGCGGCACAACGCCCCTGAGTGGCGTCGCCCCCCGCCTTGGGCGGGGGCGATGATCAGAGAATTTCCGCCGCGTGGTCCGCGAGCCGCGAGCGCTCGCCGCGCATGAGGGTCACGTGGCCCGAGTGGCCCCAGCCCTTGAAGCGGTCGACCACGTAGGTCAGGCCCGAGGAGCCCTCGGTGAGATAGGGCGTATCGATCTGCGCGATGTTGCCGAGGCAGACGACCTTCGTTCCGGGGCCGGCGCGCGTGATCAGCGTCTTCATCTGCTTGGGCGTCAGGTTCTGCGCCTCGTCGATGATCAGGTACTTGTTGATGAAGGTGCGGCCGCGCATGAAATTGAGGCTCTTCACCTTGATGCGGTTGCGGATCAGGTCCGCCGTGGCGGCCCGCCCCCAGTCGCCCGCCTCGTCGTCGGTGCGCATCAGCACGTCGAGGTTGTCCTCCAGCGCCCCCATCCACGGCGTCATCTTTTCCTCCTCGGTGCCCGGCAGGAAGCCGATGTCCTCGCCGACCGGAACCGTCACGCGGGTCATGATGATCTCGCTGTAGATCTTGTAGTCGAGCGTTTGCATGAGGCCCGCGGCGAGGGTGAGGAGCGTCTTGCCGGTGCCCGCCTGCCCCAGGAGGGTTACGAAATCGATCTCCGGGTCCATCAGCAGGTTCAGCGCGAAGTTCTGCTCGCGATTGCGCGCCGTGATGCCCCAGACGTTGTTCTTCTGGTGGGAAAAGTCCTTGAGCGTCTGCAACACCGCGGTCTTGCCACGCAGCTCTTTCACGAAGGCGAGGAACGGCTTGTCTCCCTCGTGATAGACGAACATGTTGATCAGCATCGAGGGCACGAGTGGGCCGCGGATCCGGTAGAGCGTGCGGCCGTGCTCCTGCCAGCTTTCCATGTCCTTGCCGTGCCGGTCCCAGAAATCCTGCGGCAGCTGCATGATCCCGGTGTAAAGGAGGTCGGTGTCCTCGAGGACCTTGTCGTTGAAGTAGTCTTCGGCGGCGATGCCGACCGCATGCGCCTTGATGCGCATGTTGATGTCCTTGGACACCAGCACCACTTCGCGCTTCGGGTACTTCTCCTTGAGGTGAATCGCGACCCCGAGGATCACGTTGTCGGCCTTCTTCGAGGCGACCGAGTCGGGGATCTCGACGTTCACGGAATGGGTCTGCAGGAAGAGGCAGCCGCCGGCTTCGCTGCCGGTGCTCTTGACCTTGAGGGCGTAGCCCTTCTCGATCGGGCCGCCCTGGGAGACGATCTCGTCCAGGAAACGGCTCGCCTGGCGGGCGTTGCGCGAGACCTCGCTCATTCCCTTCTTGTGATCGTCCAGCTCCTCCAGCACCACCATCGGCAGGAACACGTCGTGCTCCTCGAAGCGAAAGAGGCTCGTGGGGTCATGCATCAGGACGTTGGTGTCCAGCACGAAGAGCTTGGATACGGCGGCCTTGGTGTGGCGCGCGGGTCCTTCGCGTTCACGTCTACGCTGCATGGGTGCCTCCGATGACACGGACTCGGACGTCTCCTGCGCAATCGGCCGCGAGGAGTCTCTCAGGGGATCGTTGGGCATCAGTGGGGTACGGGGGTGGTGGGAGAAGCGGGGGCCGTGAGGGCCGAATTCAGGGGACGCTGGAGGGTCCGGGTGGCGGGAAAAACGAAATCGGGCAGGGATGCTCGATCGTTCATCCGGTTACAAGCCTGTTACGGCCCATGGATCGCTTAGCCACAACCCATGGTGAACGTAACGCTTGAAAAACGCAAGCTATGGGGATGATTCGGTTGCGAGAAAGGCCGGCCCCTGGCAGGCCAGGGTGCCCGAACGACCAGGAAGGACGCCGTTTTCGACGCTGTGGAGGGGCAGGCTCGAGGGGGGGTAGCCAGCGACCAGGTCCCTCAGGTCCACCAATCGATAGCCCTGGCTTTTCCAGCCCTCGAGGAGCTTTTCAAACGCCGGGGCGAGCTTCATGCCTTCCAGCTCGGCGTGCAACGTGAAGACGTGGTCGCGATGTTCTCCCTCTCCCTTCTTCTCCCTCTCCCTCGGGCGCCCAGGGAGTGGAACGTGGCGTGGGAGAGGGTCGGGGTGAGGGTCGGGGTGAGGGTCGGCGGGTCGGGGAGAGGGTAGCGTCCGCTCGAGCAACTTTTCCGCCACACTTCCCTCGGTCACGCCGTCAAGGCCGATCAACTCGTCGAGCGTCGGAAGCGTCGTCGGGAACTGCGGGCACGCGACGATCTCCGCGCGGATCACCGGGATAAAAGGGTGTGTGCCCCGCGTGTCGGAGGCATAGCGGAACCCCAGCGATTGCGTGCGCCGATAGGCGTGCACGTTCATCTGCCATCCAGCGGCGCCGTGGACTTCCGGCTCCGCCCCGAAAATCTCGCGGAAGCGTGCTGCAGCGAGTCCCATCTGCCCATCGGTCCATCGCGCATCCGCAGTGCCCACGCCGTCTTGCCACTTCACGTGGTCCCAGGTGTGGATGCCGACCTCGAAGCCCGCGTCGCGCACCCGGCGCATCTCGGCGGCGCAACGGCGCCCGATGTCGGGACCGGGGAGAAGCGTGCCGTAAAGCAGCGTGCGTATCCCGTAGTGCGACACCACCGACGTGCGCCCGACCTTCTGCATGAAGCCGGGGCGCAGGGCGCGCTTGATCGCGCGGCCGGTATGGTCGGGGCCGAGGCTGAAGAAGAACGTCGCTCCCGCGCCGTGGCGCTCGAGCAATTCAATGAGGCGCGGCACGCCTTCCCGCGTGCCGCGAAAGGTGTCTACGTCGATCTTCAGGGCGAGGTTCACAGTGTCGTTTAAAGGCATGACAAGCCAAGGCACAGTACCAGTTCGCTCAGCACACTCCCGAAAAGGGAACAACGGGAATGTTGACATGTCATCATTAGCGGAGTAGTGTCCGATGATGGAAAAGACTCGAAAACCCGGCCGACGACCGCACACGCCGAATGCGGACCGCGCCGAACAGCTGCGTCAAGCCAAGCGTCGTCAACGCGCACGCCAGCGCGGGGCGGGCATCGTCCACGTGCAGCTCGAGCTGCCCGCCGAGCAGGCCGACAGGCTGCGCGCGGCGCGGCGCGAGCCGAGGTTTACCGCCGCTCTCGGGGCGTTCCTCGATGACGCGGTCGTGGACCTGCACGCCTGGACCGCACTTCGTGAACTGGCATGGAATCGCAGGGACCGATGGATTCCGGCACAAGAGGCCCTTGCGCTCTACGAACGCAACTGGCGTTTCGTCGACGAACGCCGCCTGGATCCTGCCGAGGCCGAGCTCATCCAACGACTCAAGGCTCGCCACGGCGGCGGCGCGATGAGTGCCTGAGCGTCGAGTGCGCCGCCCCCTGCATCGGCGGGTCCTTGCGCAGCTGGCAAGCCTCGATGGCGCGTTCCTCGAGGAGTGCCGTTGCTACTTCGGGGGCGGGACGCGCATCGTCCTCGAACTCGACGAGTACCGCGAGTCCCGGGACATCGACTTCCTGTGCGCCGATCGGGACGGCTATCGGCGGCTGCGCGAAACCGTATCAGAGGCGTCGCTGGGCGCGATCGCTAAAGTCTCGCTGCGCCTGTCGGGCGAAGTTCGCGCCGACCAATACGGAATTCGAACCCGCCTGGGGGAGGGCGAGAGTGCCCTCAAGTTCGAGGTCATCCGCGAAGCCCGGATCGAGCTATCCGGGATCCGCCAGCGCGGAATCCCCACGGTCTGCCTTGACCGAACCTCGGCGTTTGCCGAAAAATTCCTCGCGAACGCCGATCGGGGACTGGACCGCTCCACGCTGTCGCGCGACGCGGTCGACCTAGCCTTCATGATCGAGGGCTGGGGTGCGGAGCTCGCGTCGGCGGGCGTTGCCATTGCGCGGACCGCCTACGGGGCCGTTGTCGACCGCAAGCTTCGCGAGGTGATCGATCTGCTGCGCGATGATCGCGCCTACCGCGCGCGATGCGTCGATGCGATGGCCATCGAAGACACGAAAACGCTGGCCCAAGGCCTTGATCGCCTGTTGAAGACCCTGGTGCAGCAACCGGCACGCCCCGTCCGGCGAAGGGGCCAGAAATAATGATGCGTTGCAACATTCCAACATGCTAAAATGTTGAAATTCCTCATTTTTTGACCGATTACCCCATGCGCCGCCCCCTTCGCAACATCGCCATCATCGCCCACGTCGATCATGGCAAGACCACCCTCGTCGACAAGCTCCTCCAGCAGGCAGGCACGTTCGCCAAGCACCAGCACCTGGTCGAGCGCGTGATGGATTCCGGCGACATCGAAAAAGAACGCGGCATCACGATCCTCGCCAAGAACACGGCGGTCGATTACCACGGCGTGCACATCAACATCGTCGACACCCCGGGCCACGCGGACTTCGGCGGCGAAGTCGAGCGCGTGCTCTCGATGGTCGATGGCGTGC
>JANNKG010000203.1:0-1564 GCA_031396185.1 Burkholderiales bacterium
GCTCAAGGTCCCCGGCTACGTGTTGTTCCCGCTCATCCTCGGGGTGTCGATCGTGGGGGTCTACGCCGTCTCGTCGAGCCTCTTCCACCTGGGGCTCCTCGCGTTCTTCGGCCTCCTCGGCTACCTCATGCGCAAGCTCGATTATCCGGCGGCACCCCTGGTGCTGGGGCTGGTGCTCGGCGACCCTATGGAAAAGGCGCTGCGCCAATCGCTCATGATGTCGCAAGGCGATATCTCGATCCTGTTCCGCCCCATCCCGAGCGTGCTGCTCGCGATAGCGGCGCTGCTGCTTCTGGTCCCGCTCGTCAAGAAACTCAACGCGGTCCGCGTCAAGGTCGTCGACAAGGAAGCGTGAGCCGCATCCATCCTGGAGGAGAAATCACCATGCATCGCGTTCGAACGATTGGCGCCGCGCTCACCGCGGCGATGACTCTCGCAATCACCGTGCCCGCAATGGCCGAGTGGGCACCCACGAAGCCCGTGGATGTCGTGGTCCACACCGGCCCCGGCGGCGGCAGCGATCTGCTGGCGCGCGCCGTGGTCCAGATGATCGAGAAGGAGAAGCTCGTCCCGGTGCGGATGCAGGTGCTCAACAAGCCCGGCGGCAACGGCGCAGTGGCCGCCGCGGCGATCGCCGAGAAGAAGGACGACCCGCACACCATCGGCTTCATCACCAGCGTGTGGATCGCCGGCCCGCTCACCTCGGCCGAGGCGAAGGTCACGGTCCACGATCTCAAGCCGATCGCGCAGCTGCTGCTCGAGCCGGCGGTGTTCGCGGTGCGCGCCGATTCGCCCTACAAGTCGCTCAAGGATTTCGTCGAAGTGGCCAAGGCCAAGCCCGGCACGCTCAAGCAATCGGGCGGCTCGGTGACCTCGCGCGACAACATCATCCGCCAGCAGCTGCAGCACGCGACCGGCGCCAAGTGGGCGTTCGTCTCTTTCCAGGGCGGCGGCGAGCGGCTGGCCGCACTCCTCGGCGGCCACGTCGACATCATGGTGATCGAGCCGCAGGAGGCCGGCGAGCAGGTGCGCGCGGGCAAGCTGCGTGTACTGGCACAGCTCGCCGAAAAGCGCCTGCCGGGTTATCCCGATGCGCCCACGCTGAAGGAAGCCGGCTTCGACGTGAAGCCCACGCCGCAGATCCGCGCCGTGGTGGCACCCCCGGCGATGCCCGCAGATGCCGCGGCGTATTGGGAAGGGCGCTTCGCCAAGCTGCGCGAGACGGCCTCCTGGAAGAAATACGTCGCCGACAACCAGCTCGAGGAGGCATACCTGCCCGGCGCGGAGCTGAAGAAGTCGATGGCCGACATCGAGAGCCAGCTGAAGGAGCAGTTCGTCCAGGCCGGCGTGAAAGTGGTGCGCTAGCGCGGTTCATGCCGCTCTCGCATTCCACCGGGCCGCGCTCGCTGGGGCTCGATTTCGGGACCACCAACACCGTGCTTTCGTGGGCGCATCCCCATGCGCCCGCGGACCCGGTGGTGTTCAACTTCATGTCGATGCGGCTCTTCTCGTTCCGCTCGGCGCTGTGCTTCTGGAACGAGGGCGACGACGATCACCCCAAGGT
>JANNKG010000235.1:0-4083 GCA_031396185.1 Burkholderiales bacterium
GGGCCGATTACCACGGGCCGGGCGAAAGCCCGTGCGAGCCGGGGCGGTTGCCGCCGCTTCACGCCTCGCTCACGCCCGTGTGGTCCACCTGGGCGCACTGAAAGCCGCCCGATAAAGAGGGCGCCGGCGGGGAGCCGGCGCATTGAATGGCACAATTCTTCTCGGTTCATCCGGAGAACCCGCAACCGCGGCTGATCCGCGCGGCGGTGGAGATCATTCGCGCCGGGGGCGTGATCGCGTATCCGACGGACTCCTGCTACGCGCTCGGCTGCCACATCGGCGACAAGGCCGCGATGGAGAAGATTCGCCGCATCAGGGACGTCGACGAGCGCCACCATTTCACGCTCGTCTGCCGCAACTTATCCGAAGTGGGGCAATTCGCCAAAGTGGACAACCTGCAATTCCGACTGATGCGCGCCAATACGCCAGGCAGCTATACCTTCATCTTGCGCGCCACCCGCGACGTGCCGCGGCGCCTGCTGACCCCGCGCCACACGATCGGCGTGCGCGTGCCCGACCATCCGGTGGCCTTGGCGCTGCTCGAAGTCCTCGGCGAGCCGCTGCTGTCCTCGACGATGATCCTGCCCGCCCACGGCGTGGCGCTCAACGACGCCGCCGAGATTCGCCGCCACCTCGAGCACGCGCTCGACCTGGTGATCGATTCGGGCCCCTGCAATGGCGAGGTGACGACGGTGATCGACTTGTCGGGCGACGCACCGCGGCTGGTGCGCGAGGGCCGCGGCGACATCCGCGCGTTCGGCTTCGTAAAGGCTTTGCTGCACTGATGGACCCGCACAACATCCTCATCACGATCCTCGTATACGCGATCCCGGTGGTCTTCGCGATCACCCTGCACGAGGCGGCGCACGGCTATGTGGCCAAGCACTTCGGCGACACCACCGCCTACATGCTCGGCCGGGTGTCGCTCAATCCGGTGAAGCACATCGACTTGCTGGGGACGATCGTCCTGCCCATCGTCACGCTCGCCCTGTCCCCGTTCATGTTCGGCTGGGCCAAGCCGGTGCCGGTCAACTTCAACAACCTGCGCCGCCCCAAGGCCGACATGCTCTGGGTCGCCGCGGCGGGGCCGGGCTCGAACCTGGCGCAGCTGGTGGTGTGGGCGGTGGTGGCGTGGGTGCTCGCGAGCACGGTCTCGCCGACCGGGCTTGCAGGCGGGTTCTGGCTCGCGGTGGCGGATGCGGGCATCAAGGTGAACATCATGTTCGCGCTCCTCAACCTGTTGCCGATCCTGCCGCTGGACGGCGGGCGCATGGTGGCGAGCGTGCTGCCCAATCGCATGTCGTACGCATGGCAGAACACCGAGCGCTTCGGCATGGTGATCCTGCTCGTGCTGCTGTTCACCGGGGTCATCGGCTGGGTGTTGAACCCGCTCTACCGCGGCATGTATCGACAGACGCTCGGCTTGATCGGCCTGGGCTGAGGGCGACGACGACCATGTTCCAGGATCGCGTACTTTCAGGCATGCGCCCCACGGGGGCGATGCACCTCGGCCACTACCACGGGGCGCTGAAGAACTGGGTGCGCCTGCAGAACGAGTTCCCGTGCCTGTTCTTCGCCGCCGACTGGCATGCGCTCACGACGCACTACGAAGACCCCGCCGTGATCGAGGCGACGGTGTGGGAGATGTTCATCGACTGGCTGGCCGCCGGCGTCGATCCGACCAAGTCGACGCTCTTCATCCAGTCGCGCGTCCCGCAACACGCCGAGCTCACCATGCTGCTGTCGTTCTTCACGCCGCTCGCGTGGCTCGAACGCGTGCCGACCTACAAGGACCTGGTCGATCGCCATGCCGAGCACGGCCGCGACCTGCTGACCTATGGATTCCTCGGCTACCCGCTGATGCAGGCCGCCGACATCCTCATCTATGGTGCGAACCGCGTCCCGGTGGGCGAGGACCAGGTGTCGCATATCGAGCTCACACGCGAGATCGCAAGGCGCTTCAACCACCTGTTCGGGCGGGAAAAGGGATTCGAGGAGAAGGCCGAGGCGGCGGTCAAGAAGATGGGCCCGCGCAAGGCCAAGCTCTACCGCCTGCTGCGCCAGAAATTCCAGGAGCAGGGCGACGCGGCGGCCCTTGCGGAGGCCCAGGCCCTGGTCGAGGATGTCCAGAACCTTTCGCTCGGCGACAAGGAACGCCTCTACGGCTTCATCGAAGGCGGCGGGCGCATGATCCTGGCCGAGCCAGAGGCGCTGCTGACCGAGACGCCCAAGCTGCTGGGGCTCGACGGGCAGAAGATGTCGAAGAGCTACGACAATGCGATCATGCTGCGCGAGGCGCCCGAGGCGGTGACCCAGAAGGTCCGCAAGATGCAGACCGACCCGGCGCGTGTTCGCCGCACCGACCCCGGTGAGCCGGAGCGCTGCCCGGTGTGGAACCTGCACCAGGTCTATTCCGACACCAGCATCCGCGAATGGGTGGTGCAGGGGTGCCGCAGCGCCGGCATCGGCTGCCTCGAGTGCAAGCAACCGGTGATCGACGCGATCAACGCGGAGCTGAAGCCGATCCGCGAGCGCGCCGCCAGCTACGAGGAAGACCCGACGCTGGTGCGCAACATCATCCAGGACGGATGCGAGAAGGCATCCGACCTGGCCGACGAAACGATGCGCGACGTGCGCGCCGCCATGGGCCTGAACTACAGCTAGGGCGGGGAACGCAGATGAAAGCACGCGGATGAACGCAGATGTTTAGGATGATGCTGATGGCGGCAGTGATGGCAGGCGTGGCACTTCCTGCCTACGCCGCCACCTCGATCCCGTCGGCGCGCTGGAGCTTCGTATTCACCGACACCAAGGGCCGGCCCGACCGGCCGATCCGCGTCTACACCTATCGCCCGAAGAAGTGCGACACGACATGCCCGATCCTGTTCGTGATGGCCGGCGAGAAGCGCAACGCCTACGACTACCTCGGCCATTGGGAGCTCGCGGCCGACCGCCACGGCTTCATCCTCGCGGCGCCCGAGTTCACGCGCGAGCACTGGCCGAAGGCGGCGGGCTACAACTTGGGCGACATCGCCGCGCAGAAAGACCGCGAGAAGTGGGCGTACTCCGCCATCGAGCACCTGTTCGACGAGGTGCGCGACGGGCAGAAGGACTACCGGATCTTCGGCCACTCGGCCGGCGGGCAGTTCGTGCAGCGCATGGCGTTCTTCCGCCCCGACAACCGCGCGTCGGTGATGGTCGCCGCCAACCCCGGCTGGTACACGATGCCGGAGTGGCGCAAGGACAAGGGCGTGAATCCGTTTCCGTACTCGCTGGTCGATTCGCCCGCGGGCGAGGGCGAGCTGCGCCAGGCGATCGCACGGCGCGTGCTGCTGCTGGTGGGCGAGAAGGACAGCGATCCCGATGCGGAGAACCTCAATCAGAGCGCGGGGGCGAAAAAGCAGGGCGCCTCGCGCGCCGAGCGCGGCGAGAATTTCTTCAAGGCGCTGACGGCTGCCGCGCAGGAGTTGGGAGTCAAGCTCGGCTGGGAATTCAGCGAAGTCCCCGATACCGCGCACGACGCGGCTGCGATGAGCCGCGCAGCCGCCGAGGCGCTTTACGGAAAACGATGAGCGCACACGCCGCCAACGACGACTTGCTGGCCGGGCAGCCGATGCTCGACCTCGCGCTTCCGCTCGCGAAGATCCGCGGCGAGCCGATGATGGAGATGCCGGCGGACCTCTACATTCCCCCGGAAGCGTTGTCGGTCTTCCTCGAGGCGTTCGAAGGCCCCCTCGACCTGCTGCTCTACCTCATCCGCAGGCACTCGCTCGATATCCTCGACATCCCGATGGCGGAGCTCACGCGCCAGTATATGAATTACGTCGAGATGATGCGTACCACCCAGCTCGAGCTCGCCGCCGAATACCTGCTGATGGCGGCCCTCATGATCGAGATCAAGTCGCGCATGCTGCTGCCGGCGCGCAAGCGCGATGATTCCTCCGAGGCCGACGACCCGCGGGCAGAGCTGGTGCGGCGCCTGCTCGAATACGAACGCATGAAGGCGGCGGCGGCGGCGATCGCCGAGGCTCCGGTCGCCGGGCGCGACTTCTCGCTGGTAGAGGTCTACATCGAGCAAGCCCT
>JANNKG010000294.1:0-1577 GCA_031396185.1 Burkholderiales bacterium
ATCAACATCCCGGTAAACGACAAGGACATCCCCGAGGCGGTTCCTCTCGAGAGGCGGGATCCCGCTTTGCAGAAGGACGAACATGCCCCAAGTTAGCGGCCCAGCTTCCGGGGCCGCATTCCCGCTATCTCACACCGGGAAAATCCGCCGGGTCGAGAGGAACCGCCTCGGGGAGGGCCGCTGCCGGCAACCGGGTTGTTGAGAAGCTAGAGCACGTACCGCGCGAGATCCTCGCTTTTCGCGAGCGAATCCAGCCGGGCGTCGACATAGGCCGCGTCGATGACGATGCGGCTCTGGTTGCGCCCGGCATCGAACGACACTTCCTCGAGGAGCTTCTCCATGACCGTGTATAGCCGCCGCGCGCCGATGTTCTCGGTGCGCTCGTTGACCGAGAATGCGATCTCGGCCAGGCGGCGCACGCCTTCGGGTGTGTATTCGAGGGCGACACCTTCGGTGGCGAGCAGCGCCTCGTACTGTCGCGTGAGGCATGCGTCGGTGGCCGTGAGGATGCGTTCGAAGTCCTCCACCGAAAGGCTCGCCAGCTCGACGCGAATCGGCAGCCGTCCCTGGAGCTCCGGGAT
Source organism: Burkholderiales bacterium (assembly GCA_031396185.1). GTDB lineage: Bacteria > Pseudomonadota > Gammaproteobacteria > Burkholderiales > Usitatibacteraceae > Usitatibacter. The sequence continues at coordinate 582 of JANNKG010000294.1, forward strand.
CAGGTCCGAGGGCTTGGCGAGGTGGAACGCGCCGCTCGCGATGAACAGGATGTGGTCGGTGTGCACCATGCCGTACTTGGTGGTCACGGCGGTGCCTTCCACCAGCGGCAGCAGGTCGCGCTGCACGCCCTGGCGCGAGACGTCCGCGCCCTGCATCTCGCCGCGGCTGGCGATCTTGTCAATTTCGTCGAGGAACACGATGCCGTCCTGCTCCACCGAGCGCAGCGCCTTGAAGCGGATCTCTTCCTCGTTCACCAGCTTCGCCGCTTCCTCGTCGGTGAGCAGCCGCAGCGCCTCGCGGATCTTGAGCGTGCGCCGCTTGCGCCGCGAGGTGCCGAGGTTGGCGAACATCCCCTGGATCTGCTGGGTAAGCTCCTCCATGCCGGGCGGCGCGAGGATCTCCATCCCGGCGGGGGCCATTGCGGTGTCGACCTCGATCTCCTTGTCGTCGAGCTTGCCCTCGCGCAGCATCTTGCGGAAACGCTGGCGCGTCGAATTGGCGTCGTTGCCCTCGACCGGGGGCACGCCCGGCAGGAGCGCGTCGAGGACCCGCTCTTCGCCGCTATCGACGACCCGCTCTTCGCCGCTATCGACGGCGCGCGGCCGGACCTTCTGCATCTCCTGTTCACGCGTGTTCTTGACCGCGACCTCCACCAGGTCGCGGATGATCGAGTCCACGTCACGGCCGACGTAGCCCACCTCGGTGAACTTGGTCGCCTCGACCTTGATGAAGGGGGCGTTCGCCAATCGCGCGAGGCGGCGCGCGATCTCGGTCTTGCCCACGCCGGTGGGCCCGATCATGAGGATGTTCTTGGGCGTGATCTCGGCACGCAACGGCTCGGCCACCTGCGAGCGGCGCCAGCGGTTGCGTAGCGCAATCGCCACCGCACGCTTGGCCTCCGCCTGCCCCACGATGTTCTTGTCGAGCTCGTGCACGATCTCCTGGGGGGTCATCATCGAGGCGCGCTCCTCGGGGGCGGCAGCGGCGGCGGGGTT
>JANNKG010000346.1:0-5862 GCA_031396185.1 Burkholderiales bacterium
TCGAACGCCCAGATCATCCCCAGGTGGCGGAAGTCGCGCACGCGGGGGTGGTGCGCAAGTGCCGCCGCCGCCTGGACGAAGCGCGCCGCCCTGCGCGAATTCACGGCGATCACGTCCTGGCTCTCGAAGAGATCCAGCACCGCGCACGCCGCGCGACAGGCGATCGGATTGCCGGTGTACGAGTGGGAGTGAAGGAAGCCGCGCGCCACGCGATCGTCGTAGAACGCCGCGTAGACCGCGTCGGCCGACAGCACGCACGACAGCGGCAGGTATCCGCCGGTGAGCCCCTTCGAAAGGCACATCAGGTCGGGCGCGACGCCGGCTTGCTCGCACGCGAACATCGTCCCGGTGCGGCCGAACCCGGTCATGATCTCATCGGCGATGAGCAACACGTCGTAGCGCGTGCATAGTGCGCGAGCGCGGCGCAGGTACTCCGGGTGGTAGAAGCGCATGCCGGCCGCGCCCTGCACCAGCGGCTCGACGATGAGTGCCGCGACCTCCCCGTGGCGTTGCTCGAGGAGTCGCTCGAGTGCCGCGGCCGCGACCTCGGCGCCGCGGATCCCCGCGTACTGGTGGTCGTCGGCGTGGCGTGCGGGAAACGGCGCCACCAGCCCGGGGCGGAGCAGGGGCGCGTAGGCGTTGCGAAACAGCGCAACGTCGGTCACGCCGAGTGCGCCCGCGGTCTCGCCGTGATAGCCGCCCTGGAGCGCGACGAAGCGAGTCTTGCCGGGCCGGCCCCGGTTGACCCAGTAGTGGAATGCCATCTTCAGGGCGATCTCGGTAGCCGACGCGCCGTCGGAGGCGAAGAACGCGTGGCCGAGCTTGCCGGGCGCGATCGCCGCGAGCCGCTCCGCGAGCTCCACCACCGGCTCGTGGGTGAATCCCGCGAGCATCACGTGGTCGAGGGATTCAGCCTGGCGGGCGATCGCCGCGTTGATAAAAGCATGCGAGTGCCCGAACAGGTTCACCCACCACGAGCTCACTCCGTCGAGATAGCGCCGGCCGTCGAAGTCGTGCAGCCAGGGACCGTGCGCGTTCCGGATGGGAATCATCGGGTAGCGCTCGTGCTGCTTCATCTGCGTGCAGGGATGCCAGACCGCGGCAAGGCTGCGAGCCACCATCTCGCGGTTGCTCACCATCGCTTCAATTCGGGCCGAATCGATTGATCTGGGCCGCGCACGCGCTGGTAGCTTCGGTGGAGAGCGCCTCGAGCGCATCGCGCGGCATCGTCGGCGAGCCGGCGGTGAGGTAGCAGAGCGCCGTGAAAAGGGTCCGGACAGGCACCGCCGCGAGGGGGTCGGCGTCCTCACCGTGATCCAGGTCCACGCCCCGGGCCGTGACCACGACGCGCAGGCCCTCGGCGAGCAAGGCGCCCGCGCCGTTGGCGTCGTAGTGCGCCTGCAGCTTTACGAGGACCAGTTCCTCGAGCTGTCCTTTTTCGGCTTTTCCCAGCAGCGGCACTTGGGGCGGCCTCGGTTCGGGTAGGAGGGACGTCCATTCTAGCGTCGGATCGCTGAACCTTAGTGGCATCCAACGCCGGTGAGTGCTAGCAACACGAGAGCTTGATTTCATGCAAAAAACGAAATGAGCACGCGATTTGCTTCCTTTGGACCAGCACCATGGAACCCCGGGCCGGGAAGCATTTCTCACCCACGGAGGAAGCAAACCATGCATTTGCTCGACCGGATCGAGACGCAGCTCATCGCCAACCGCCTGCCCCTCGTGGCGATCACGGTGGCCGCGGTGCCGTATGCCAACACACCGGTGGTGCTCACGCTGCACTGGCACGGGTTCGTCGAGGCACGCCTGGCCGACGTGACCGATGCGAACGTGGTCGCCTACCAGCCGGTGCCGAGTTCCGCACTGCAGGTCAATGATCGTTGGGACCAGTTCGGCGAGCTCGAGAACGAGGTGCTCGATGTGGCGTGGGAGCTGGGGTCCTGGGATCTCGCCCGCACCGAAGCGTTGCCGTTCGTACGTCCCGGGGCTTCCGAACAGGAATCGCTCGAGTGCATGGGTGCCTTCGGCTCGCTGCCGCTGGCGATCGAAGGCCAGTCGCCGATCGTGGCGGAAGTGCCCGATGCGAGCGACCTTATCGAGGCTGCGGCGCGCAGCGGCTATGTGCAGTGGCTCTTCCGCCCGGTTCGCGGCGGGGTGTGGGCCGACGTGGCCGATGATGTCACGCTCCAGGACGGCGGTTATCGCAACCCCCCGTGCCCAGTGCTGCCCGCGCCCACGCGCTCGGGACATACGCTGCGCACGCGCCGCGTGGTCTACCAGTTTGGCCGCTGCCCGCGGCTGGTGAGCTGATCATCGGCGCCGCGATCCGCGCTTTTGAACCGCTCGTGGCGCCCCTCGCGCGGTGCGCGGCGGCGGCCTTGGCGCTCGCCCTCGCGGGGTGCGCGTCGATCCCGCCGATCGACCGCTTCCTACTCAAGCAGGAGCGGGAGCCGGTGCGCGTGGAAGGCGCCCGTGGCGCCCTGAGCCATGCGCAAAGCGTGCGAGTGCTCGAGGACCTCAAGCGGCGCGCGCCCAACTCCGGAGTCCTCGAGCGCCACATCGCCGTCGAGGAGGCGCTCACCGACACGTCGTTGAGCCTGGGCAACAGGGCCACGACCCTCGAGGATGGCAAGGAAACCTACACGGCGATGCTCGCCGCCATCAGGAGTGCCAAGCATCACGTTCACATGGAGATGTACATCTTCGAGGCCGACGAGGTCGGGCGGCTATTCGCCGAGGCGCTCACCGAGCGCACGAAAGCCGGCGTGCAGGTGCGCCTCATCTACGACGCCGTCGGCAGCCTGTCCACGCCCAAGGAGTTCTTCAAGGAACTGGAGTCGGGCGGCGTGCAAGTCGTGGTCTTCAACCCCGTCAAGTCGGTGAAGGTCCTCGACCTGGTGGGCATCCAGAATCGCGATCACCGCAAGCTTCTCCTGGTGGACGGCCGGGTTGCGTTTCTCGGAGGTATCAACATCAGCGGCGTCTACAGCGGCGTTGCGCGGTCCGGCGGGGGCCGCAAGTTGATTGCGGGCTCCTCGAGGGGGGACAGCGAGGGGGGCGAAGACCCGCCGTTCGAGGAGCGTCCCTGGCGCGACCTCCAGGTCCGCCTCGAGGGACCGGTGGTCGCCGACCTGCAGCGGGCGTTCGTGCGGCAGTGGGAGCGCTGGAAAAAGGAGTCGCTCCCCGAGGCGGGGCTTTTTCCAGCACCGAAGGCAGAAGGACCGCACGTCGTGCGTGCGATTGCCGGATCGCCCGAGGACAAGTCGGGCAATGCGCTCTATGTGGCGCTGATCTCCGCGGTCGAATCCGCGGAGAAGGAGGTGTTCATCATGAACGCCTATTTCGTCCCGCATCCGCAGCTGGTCGCGGCACTCAAGGCGGCGGCCGGGCGCGGCGTCGACGTGAAGCTGATCCTGCCGAGCAAGTCCGACAACTCATTCGTCTACCATGCGGGCCGCTCGTTCTACGGCGACCTGCTCGAGGCGGGCGTGAAGATCCACGAGCGCAAGGACCGGATGCTGCATTCGAAGGCGGCGGTCGTGGACGGGGTCTGGACCACGATCGGTTCCACCAACCTCGACTGGCGCAGCCTCGTCTATAACGATGAGCTGAACGCGGTGATCCTGGGTCCGGAGTTCGCCGCCCAAGTGCTCGCCGTGTTCGCCAAGGACCTGGCGAACTCCGAGGTGATCACCCTCGCCAGCTGGCAGGCACGACCCATCAAGGACCGGTTGAAGGAAGTTGGTGCGCGCGCATGGGCTCGTTGGCTTTAGTTAAAGCATTGTTTTAAAACACTTTCTTAAGGTCCCACTCCCAACGTAAGCAATCACTCCGAGCAAGACCCCTGATTTGGGGGACTTGAACTGGGGCGGTTTCGCGCCTATTATTAGCACTCGATGCGGGTGAGTGCCAAACCGCCAGAATTTCAAAACCGGGGTGGTCCCGGTGCGTCGCGCGATCTTCGTCGCGCGATAAATTCCGGGCCCGTCCCATAAACGCCACAGGAGTGAACCCAAGAAACTGCGTCCGTTGCACGACCGCGTGATCATCAAGCGACTTGAAGAAGAGCGTAAGACCGCCTCCGGCATCGTCATCCCCGATACCGCCGCCGAGAAGCCCGACCAGGGCGAAGTGCTCGCAGTCGGCCCCGGCAAGAAGAACGAGGATGGCAAAGTCTCCCCCGTCGACCTCAAGGTCGGCGACCGGGTCCTGTTCGGCAAGTACTCGGGCAGCACGGTGAAGGTCGACGGCGATGAGCTCCTCGTGATGCGCGAGGAAGACATCATGGCCGTCGTGAACTGACAGCCGTCCATCACCGAATTTCGAGAGGAATAAAACCATGGCAGCCAAAGACGTCAAATTCAAAGAAAACGCGCGCGTTCGATTGATCGCGGGCGTCAACATCCTGGCCGATGCGGTCAAGGTCACGCTGGGCCCCAAGGGCCGCAACGTCGTGCTCGAGCGCTCGTTCGGCGCCCCCACCGTCACCAAGGACGGCGTGTCGGTCGCGAAGGAGATCGTGCTGAAGGACAAGTTCGAGATCATGGGCGCGCAGCTGGTGAAGGAAGTCGCCTCCAAGACTTCCGACGTCGCCGGTGACGGCACCACCACCGCGACCGTGCTGGCGCAGTCGATCGTGACTGAGGGCATGAAGTACGTCGCCGCCGGCATGAACCCGATGGACCTGAAGCGCGGCATCGACAAGGCGGTCACCGCTGCCGTCGAGGAGCTGAAGAAGATCAGCAAGCCGTGCACCACGTCGAAAGAGATCGCCCAGGTCGGCGCCATCTCCGCCAACGCGGATCCGGAGATCGGCAAGACCATCTCGGAGGCGATGGACAAAGTCGGCAAGGAAGGCGTCATCACCGTGGAAGACGGCAAGGGCCTGGAGAACGAGCTCGACCTCGTCGAAGGCATGCAGTTCGACCGCGGCTACATCTCGCCGTACTTCATCAACAACCCCGACAAGCAGAGCGCGATCCTCGAGGATCCGTTCATCCTGCTGCACGACAAGAAGATCTCCAACATCCGTGACCTGCTGCCGGTACTGGAGCAAGTCGCGAAAGCCGGACGCCCGCTGCTGATCATCGCCGAAGACGTCGATGGCGAGGCGCTCGCGACGCTCGTCGTGAATAACCTTCGTGGAATCCTGAAGACCACCGCCGTCAAGGCGCCGGGCTTCGGCGACCGCCGCAAGGCCATGCTGGAAGACATCGCCATCCTCACCGGCGGCACCGTGATCGCCGAGGAGCTGGGCCTCAAGCTGGAGAACGCCACGCTGAAGGACCTGGGCCGCGCCAAGCGCGTCGAAGTGGGCAAGGAAAACACCACCCTCATCGACGGCGCCGGCAAGGAAGACGGCATCAAGGCGCGCGTGGAATCGATCCGCAAGCAGGTCGAGGAAGCCACCAGCGACTACGACAAGGAAAAGCTGCAGGAGCGTGTTGCCAAGCTCGCCGGCGGCGTTGCGGTGATCAAGGTGGGTGCTGCGACCGAAGTCGAGATGAAGGAGAAGAAGGCCCGCGTCGAAGACGCGCTGCACGCGACCCGTGCCGCCGTCGAAGAAGGCATCGTTCCCGGTGGCGGTGTCGCGCTGCTGCGCTGCAAGGACGCGATCTCCAAGGTGAAGACCGACAACGAAGACCAGGCCGCCGGCGTGAAGATCGTGCTGCGCGCGGTCGAGCAGCCGATGCGCGAGATCGCCCGCAATGCGGGTGACGAGCCGAGTGTCGTCATCGCGAAGGTGCTCGAAGGCAAGGGCAACTTCGGCTACAACGCCCAGACGGGCGAGTACGGCGACATGGTGGCGATGGGCGTGCTGGACCCGACCAAGGTCACGCGCTACGCGCTGCAGAACGCCGC
>JANNKG010000349.1:0-9410 GCA_031396185.1 Burkholderiales bacterium
GGCGCAGCGCATCCGACATGATCATCAGCTCCATCAGGTGATCGTTCGTGGGCGCGCACGTCGACTGCAGGATGAAGACGTCCTTGCCCCGCACGTTCTCCAGCAGCTCCACCAGGATCTCGCCGTCGCTGAACTTCGACACCGTGGCCTTGCCCAGCTGCACGTTCAACTGCCTTGCCACCTTCTGCGCGAGCTTCGGATTGGCGTTGCCCGTGAACACCATCAGGTTGTCGAAGGCCATGCGCCGCTTTCTCGCCTCAGTTTGCGATACGAATCGGGCAGGGGAGGAAGGATTCGAACCCTCGAATGGCGGAATCAAAATCCGCTGCCTTAACCAACTTGGCGACTCCCCTTCGGGTACCTCTCCGACTACAAGCGCAAGGGATGTTGACTCAGCCCCTGCGCGATGAATCCGGTCATCGATCCGGGCAGCCTGTCGAGGACCTGCTGCGCCGCCTCGCAGCTGTCGAAGCCCGCAAACACGCAGGCCCCCGAACCCGTCAAGCGTGCGTCTCCATGCTGCCGCAACCACTCGAGATGCTCGCGCACGACCGGATAGCGATTGATCACGACGGCTTCCAGGTCGTTGCGGAACCCGTCGCCGCTGGCGAACGTCTGCGATCCCGGAGGCTGCGCGGAAAAGTCTTCCATTTTAAGGGCTTCCGTGTTCCGGGTCAATTCCGGCGCCGCGAAAATCGCGCCTGTGGGCACGGCCAGGGGGGGGGTCAGGACGAGGTACCAGCGCCGCGGCACCTGCATTGGCCGCAGCCGCTCGCCGATGCCCTCGACCCACGCCGAGGAGCCGAGAAGGAAAAACGGAATATCGGCCCCCAGCGCCCCTCCCAGCTCAGCCAGGACTTCCGTCCCGAACCCGGTGCCCCACAGGCGGTCGAGGGCGAGCAGTACGGTGGCCGCGTCGGAGCTGCCGCCGCCGAGCCCCCCGCCCATCGGGATGCGCTTGTCCACGTGGATGTCGGCGCCTTTGGCGGTACCGCTCGCCTCCTTCAGGAGCATCGCGGCGCGCACCGCCAGGTCCTCCTGCGGCGCCACGCCGGGCAAATCGCTGAGGCGCCGGATCTCGCCGTCGTCGCGCACCTGCAGCCGCACGCTGTCGCAGCGGTCGATCAGCGTGAAGACGCTCTGCAGCAGGTGATAGCCGTCGTCACGCCGGCCGACGACGTGCAGGAACAGGTTCAGCTTGGCGGGTGCGGGGTAGTCGAGGCCGGGAAGGGACATCGGATCAGTCCGCGAGTACCCGGTACTCGTCGACCACCAGCCTCAGGGTGATGTCGCCGCGCCGCGCGCTCATGCGCCGCGCGATATCGATCGAGCCGGCGCGCTGCTTTTCATCCACCGTCACGCTCCAGTCCGAAGCGGCGCCATCGGGCGGGCCACCATGGAGCCAACGCGCCAAGGTTTCGGGCGCGAGGGCGACCCCGAGCACGCGCTCGGTCAGGTCGGCGAAGGTGTCCGCCTGCACGCCCGGCCCACCAGCCTGCACCAGCGTCGCGCCCTGCGAATCGGACTCGATCCGCGCTACCTCGTTGCCGAGAGGCGAGGCGATCACCCAGAGGTCACCGCCGGGGCGATGCGTCCAGCGCAACTTCGCGATGTCGCTGCGATCCCCCTGGCGCAGCGAAAGGCGTCCCGACATCTCGAACGCGGAGGGAGCTCCGGTGAGGTCGGGAAGGGGTCCGGTCTTGGGGGCGAGAGCGCAGGCGCCGAGCAGCAGCGCGAGCGCAGGCGCCGCGGCGCGCGCAATCATCGGCGACCAGTGTACCGCTCAGGGGCGGAACTTCTGCATCACCGTGATGAGGGTCTCGTGGTTCGGGTTCTCGCTGAGGGCGGCGCGCCAGACCTTCTGTGCCTCGTCGTGCTGTCCGGCTTTCCAGAGCACCTCGCCAAGGTGCGCGGCGATCTCCGGGTCGTTGCGCGCCGTGTAGGCGGCTTGCAGGTGCTTGAGCGCGGCATCGACGTTGCCCAGCCGGTACGAGACCCAGCCAAGGCTGTCGAGGATGAACGGATCGTCGGGGGAAAGCTTGTAAGCTTTTTCGATGAGTTCGCGCGCCTCGGCGAGCCGGTCGGTCTTCTCCGCGAGCGTGTAGCCCAACGCGTTATAGGCGTGGGCATAGTCCGGCTTCATCCGGATCACGCGGCGCAGGTCCTCCTCGAGCACGTCGATGCGATCGACGCGCTCGGCGGCCATCGCGCGGTCGTAGAGCAGTTCATACGAGTCCGGAAACTGTGCCACCGCCTTGCTGAGCATCTCGAAGGTCTCGCGCCACGCCTTGGCGTCGCGCAGCAACTGCGCCTCGACCTGGATCATCTGCACCCGGTCGTCGCCGGAGCGGGGCTCGATGCGGCGCAGGTACTCGCGGCCGGCGGCCAAACCTTGCTGGCGCGCGATCAGCGTGGCGACTTTGAGCTGGGCGCGCACCCAATCGCCCGACTCCACCTTCTGGTACCAGCCGATCGCCTCGTCATAGCGCTTGAGTCCCTCGGCAGCCTGTCCCATGCCCAGGTAGATGGCGGCCGGCTCGCGGTAGCCGAGCTTGAGCGCGCGCGTGAAGGCGCCCTGGGCGTCGGCGTAATCCTCCAGCTGCAGCGACAGCAGGCCGATGGCGTAGGCGGGCTGCGCATCCTTGAGCGCCAGTTTGTCGGCCTCGCGGAATTGCTCGCGCGCCTCGGCGAGCTTGCGTTCCGCGGCGAGCTCGCGCCCGAGCTGCATGCGTACTTCAAGCGACGCCGGGTGGCTCGTGACGAACTCGCGGTAGAAGCCGATCACCGAATCCGGCGCGACCTTGCGCAGAACCTGCGCCTTGAGAATTGCGCCCTGGTCCCATGAGGGGCGCATCGCGAGCGCCTTCTCGGCCGCGGCTCCGGCGACCTCGAAATTGGTGGCGATCAGCGCTGCAACGCCGATGGCGTAATACGCCTCGGGCATCTCCGGATAGCGGTTTGCGACGTAGCGCGTTGCCTCGAGCACGGCGGCTTTGTCGTTGAACTTGGCGAACAGGTGCGGCAGCTGCATCAGCATGCCGGCGCGATTGCTGTTCTTGTCGAACGCTGCGGCGAGGGTGTCCCGGGCGCGTGTCAGGTCGCCTTCGCTCGACAACAGCGCCGCGATGATCTCGCGCGCCAGAGTCGAGCTGGGGTCGAGCTCGAGGAGCAGCGTGGCGCTCTCGAGCGCGGGGCCGAAGGACCGGGCCCGGATGGCGAGCTCGACGGCGCGCTTGGCCACCTGGGCGTTGCGCAGCTCGCGGGCCATGCGGTGATAGATGGACAGCGCACCCTCGATGTCACCGCGCTGCGCCGCGAGTTCCGCCACCAGGAATTCGAAGACCGCATCGGCCGAGGCCGAGCTTTCATCGGCTTCGACCGATTCGGAGTCGTCATCGACCTCGTCATCACTCGCGAGTGCCGGGGCGGCCGCCAAAGCCAGCACCGCCAAAGTCCCGCCCCACCAGGTCCTGAACGCCATAGTCGGTACCCTTCGCTTCTGTAGCTGTTTCACTGCAGACCCATCATAGAACGATTTAGGCCTTTGTAAGCATCCGCCGCATGGACCTGTAGGACACGTCTGGCATCATCCCGTCATGCCCGAACTGCCCGAGGTCGAGACGACGCGCCGCGGCCTGCTGCCGCATCTCCTCGGCCGCCGGGTGCGGGGGGCAGTGGTGCGAAATTCCCGCCTGCGCTGGCCGGTGACACGCGACCTCGGGCGGAAGCTGAAGGGCGAAGAGTTCCTCGCGATCCGCCGCCGCGGGAAGTACCTGCTGTTCGACTTCCCGCGCGGCCATCTGCTGGTTCACCTCGGCATGTCGGGACATTTGTCGCTTCTGCCCGACGATGCGCCGGTTCGCCCACACGACCACGTCGACCTGCAACTCGAGGGCCGCCAGGTCCTGCGGCTCAACGACCCGCGCCGATTCGGCGCTGTGCTCTGGCTGCGCGACCCGGCCGAGAGCCACGTGCTCCTGCGCGGACTGGGGCTCGAGCCGCTGGAGGCGGAATTCACGGGGAAGGCGATGCATCGCCTCGCGCGCGGACGCAGCGTGGCCGTCAAGCAATTCCTGATGAACGGCCGGATCGTCACGGGCGTGGGCAACATCTACGCCTCCGAAGCGCTGTTTCGCGCGGGCATCCATCCCCTGCGCAGCGCCGGGCGCATCTCCAGGGCTCGCTGGGATCGCCTTGCGACCTCGATCCGCGAAACGCTCGAGGCAGCGCTCGCAGCGGGCGGGACGACGTTGCGCGATTACGCTTCTGCTGACGGCGTGCCCGGATATTTCCAGGGCCAGTGTGCAGTCTATGGGCGCGAGGGCGCTGCCTGCATCCGCTGCGCTACGCCGATTCGCGCGCTGCGCCAGGGCCAGCGTTCCACGTTCTACTGTCCCTCGTGCCAGCGATGAGTTCGACGGGCACCGAGACGGTTCCCGCCCGCGCGTTCGACTCCCGCCTCGGCGAACTGCAGCGGTGGCGCGCCACCACGTCCGGAGCGCTCGCAGCCTTTCGCCGCTGGGGCATCGTCAATCGCCTTCTCGACGAGCAGACCAGCGCGCGACTGGCGTACCTCGAGCGCCGGCTCCTCTCGGAGCGCCTCACGATCGCGTTCGTGGCCGAGTTCTCGCGCGGCAAGACCGAGCTCATCAACGCGCTTTTTTTCGCCGACCTCGGCACCCGGCTCCTGCCCTCGGGCCTCGGCCGCACCACCCTCTGCCCCACCGAGATCCTGTGGGATCCCGCGCGGCCGCCCTCGATCCGGCTCCTCCCGATCGGCACGCGTGAAAGCCCGAAGGCACTGCGCGAATACATCGCCGAGGTCGACACCTGGAAGGAAATCCTCCTCGACCCCACGCAACCAGAAACGGTGGCGGAGGCGTGCAAGGTGATCGCGGAGTCGATGACGGTCGCCGGTGCCGCCGCGGTCAACCTCGGGCTCGCCGCCGAGCCCGGCGATCGCGTGGAGATTCCGCGCTGGCGTTACGCGATGATCAACTTTCCCCACCCGCTGCTCGAGAGCGGCCTCACCATCCTCGACACGCCCGGCCACAACACCATGGGCGCGGAGCCGGAACTCACGGTCCATCGCATTCCGGACGCCGCCGCCATCGTGTTCATGCTCGGCGCCGACACCGGGGTCACACGCACCGACCGGGAGCTGTGGAGCGAGCACATCGAGACGATCCACGGCATCGAGCAGAACTGCTATGTGGTGCTGAACAAGATCGACGGCCTGCGCGACGGCTTCAAGCCCGAGGCCCAGGTGCTCTCCGAGATCGACCGCCAGGTGAAGGCGAGCGCGGACGCGCTGCACGTTGCGCCGCAGCGCGTATTCGCGCTTTCGGCCCGACAGGGGCTGGTCGCGAAAATCCAGGATGACCGCGATGGCCTGCTGAAGAGCCGCCTCTACCGCCTCGAGCAGGCGCTCGCCGACGGCCTGGTGCGCCAGCGGCGCATCGACCACGCCGCGGCGGTGCGCGCCGAGACACGGTCGGCGTTCGCGGAGTCGCGCTCCCTGATCGACAGCCGGCTTGCATTCTCCCGCGAGCAGCTGGAAGAGCTGGTGGCGCTGCAAGGTCGCAACCAGAAGCTGGTGGAGGCGCTCGCCCGCAAGGCTTCCTCGGAGCGTAGCCGCATCGAGCACGCGCGCGCGATGATGATGGGGATGCGCGCCGTGCATAACCGCAACGCCGACGCGCTCGCCGCGCTGCTCGACCCGAACGTGGTGCGCACGGCCGGGATCGCTACCCGCGTAGCGGTGCAAGCGAGCTCGTTTTCCAGCGGCATCGGCCAGTCGCTCGATCAGTTCTTCCGGCTGGCGCGCGAGCGCCTGCGCGGCTCGGTCGACCTGATCGCCGAGGCGCGCTCGATGATGGGCATGGTGAGCCGCAAGTTCGCCGACGATTACCAGATCGCCACAGTCGAGGTGCCCGACTTCGCCACGGATCGCTTCTTCATCGAGATCGATCGGCTCGAGCAACGCTGCGCGAGGGATTTCAAGGGCGCCGGAAGCCTGCTCACGCGCCGGCGCTCGACGCTCTCATCGCTTTTCTTCGACACCGTGGTGCTCAAGGTGGTCCACGTTTTCGAGATCGCCGACCGCGAGGTGCGCACCTGGCTGCAAGGCTTCGTCCGCCCGCTCGACGCGCAGCTCAGCGCCTTCCAGGAGCAGAGCAACAGCCGCATCGAGGGCATGGGCCGGATCCAGAACGCCGAGACCGACCTGGTCGAGCGCCTGCAGGAACTGCGGGCGCTCGCCGCAAACGTCGAATCCCACCTCGGGGAATGGGAGGCGCACCACCGGTCCCTGATGGCGACCCTCGAAGTCGAGCGCGGCTAGGCGGCGGACTTCTTCAGCGTGAGCTTTGCATATTTCGCGAGCAGCTCCTCGCGCGTCTCCACGTAATCGGGATCGAGCGGGATGCAGTCCACCGGACAGACCTCCCGGCACTGCGGCTGGTCGAAATGCCCGGCGCACTCGGTGCACTTGGCGGGGTCGATCACGTAGATTTCGGCGCCCATGAAGATCGCTTCGTTCGGGCACTCGGGCTCGCACACGTCGCAGTTGATGCACTGGTCGGTGATCTTGAGCGCCATGTCAACCGGTTTCGGGACGCCCGGTCTTCTCGCGCATGCGCTCGGCGGTGAGCGGGTGCACGAACGCCGAGATGTCCCCGCCCAGCACGGCGATCTCGCGCACGATCGTGGCCGACAGGAACAGGTACTTGTCGGAGGGCGTGAGGAACAGCGTCTCCACCCCCGGTGCAAGGCGCCGGTTCATCCCGGCCAGCTGGAATTCGTACTCGAAGTCCGAGACGGCGCGCAGTCCCCGCAATATCACGGTGGCGTCCTGCTCGCGCACGAATTCCGTGAGCAGCCCGGTGAAACCGAGGACCGTCACGTTCTTGTAGGGTGCGAGCACTTCGGTGGCGAGGGCCACGCGCTCGTCGAGCGCGAAGAACGGGCGCTTCGCCTGGCTGTGGGCGACACCGACCACGACCACGCTGAAGAGGCGCGAGGCACGCTGGATCAGGTCCTCGTGGCCGTTGGTGATCGGATCGAAAGTGCCGGGATAGACGGCGCGTATGCTCATGCGGTCGCGAACTCCAGGAGGGCGTAGCGTACCGCTCCGGCGCGATCCTCGCGCAGGACGCGCCACGGGGCGGCGGTTTCGAGCGGCGCGGCGGTCTCCACGTACACCCGCGCACCGGGATTGAGGCGCCGCGGGAGGGTTTCGAGCGTGCGCGCCGCGAGGTCGGTTGCGTAGGGCGGGTCGACGAAGGCCACGTCGAAGCGCTCGCCGGGTCGCATTACGTAGGAGATAGCCTCGCCCTCGACCACCTCGAGGCCCTCGGCGTCCAGCAGCAGCGCCGATTCGCGCAACCCCGCCGCCGCGCTGCGATCGCGCTCCACCATCACCACGCGCGTGGCGCCGCGCGAGAGTGCCTCGAAGCCGAGGGCGCCGCTGCCGGCGAAGAGGTCCAGGCAGGACAACCCGTCGAGACGTTGGCCGAGCCAGTTGAACAGGGTTTCACGGACACGGTCGGGGGTGGGTCGAAGTTGTGCCGCCGCAGGAAATTTCACGATGCGGCTGCGCCATTTGCCGGCAATGATGCGGACGCGGTTGCGCCCGCTCGAGATCGCGGTCATCGTCGGTCAAATCATACCGTAAAATGTTTTGTTTCCCGCCCGCAGCTCCCATGCAATCCCTCAAAGCCCTGCTGCGCAAGGACCTCGAGCTCACGCGCTCGCGCTGGTCCAAGGCCCTTGGCGTGCTGCGCGCAAGCCCGAAGATCGACGAGGCGCTCTACGAGGAGCTCGAGGCGCAGCTGATCGAGGCCGACGTGGGCGTCGCCGCCACCGCGTCGCTCATCGAGCGTCTGCGGCGCGCGCAGAAGGACAAGCGCCTCGAGGACGGTGTCGCGCTGGAAGCCGAGCTGAAGAGCGCTCTGGTGGCGCTCCTCGCTCCCCTGGAGAAGCCCCTCGTCGCCGACAGCCACAAGCCCTTCGTAATCCTGCTCGCGGGCGTGAACGGCGCCGGCAAGACCACCACGATCGCCAAGCTCACGCGCCTCTTCCAGTCGCAGGGCAAGTCCGTGCTGCTCGCTGCGGGAGACACATTTCGCGCCGCGGCCGTCGAGCAGCTTGCCGAGTGGGGCCGGCGCCATGACGTGACCGTCATCGCCCAGGAGAAGGGCGATTCAGCGGCGGTGATCTTCGACGCCATCGCCTCGGCGCGCGCCAAGGGCATCGACGTGGTTCTCGCGGACACCGCCGGGCGGCTACCCACGCAGCTGCACCTCATGGATGAGATCCGCAAGGTGAAGCGCGTGATGGCCAAGGCCGATCCCACCGCGCCGCACGAAACGCTGCTGGTGATCGACGCCAACAACGGGCAGAACGCGGTGCGCCAGGTGAAGGCGTTCGACGACGCGCTGGGTTTGACCGGACTCGTGGTCACCAAGCTCGACGGTACCGCCAAGGGCGGGGCGATCGCCGCGATCGCGCGCGAGCACCCGGTCCCGATTCGCTTCATCGGCATTGGCGAGAAGGCCGCCGACTTGCGCCCGTTCGTGGCGAGCGAGTTCGTGGACGCCCTCTTCGCGTGATCCAGTTTTCCGCCGTCGCCAAGCGCTACCCCGGAGGCCACGAGGCGCTGCGCGGCGTCTCGATCGAGATTCCGGCGGGAGAGATGGTCGCGGTCACCGGCCACTCGGGAGCGGGCAAGTCGACGCTCCTCAAGCTTGCCGCGGGCATCGAGCGCGCCTCAAGCGGCACAGTGGTCGTCAACGGGCAGAACCTTGGCGCCCTCGGCGAGACGGCGCTCGCGGTGCTGCGCCGGCGCATCGGTTTCGTCTTCCAGGACCACAAGCTGCTGTTCGATCGCAGCGCCTTCGATAACGTAGCGCTGCCGCTGCGCATCGCGGGGTTCGGCCGCGAGGAGGCGGCGCGACGGGTGCGCGCCGCACTCGACAAGGTCGGCCTTCTCGGGCGCGAGCGCGCCGCGCCCGTGGCGCTGTCGGGCGGCGAGCAGCAGCGGCTTTGCATCGCGCGCGCGATCGTCAATCGTCCCAGCGTGCTGATCGCCGACGAACCCACCGGCAACCTCGACGCCGACTACGCTCGCGCGATCATGGACCTGTTCGTGTCGTTCAACCAGGTGGGCGTGACGGTGCTGCTCTCCACCCACGACGAGGCGAGCCTGGGGCGCCTTGGCTGCCGGCGGGTAGCCCTCGCCGCGGGGGCGCTCGCCCCGTGACCTGGCTCCGGCTCCAGCTGAATGCGCTCGCTGAAGCGTCGCGCCGCATCATGGGCCAACCGGTGGCCTCGGCCCTGTCGATCCTCGTCCTCGCCACCGCCATCGCGCTGCCGGTCGTGGCCGCGGTGGCGCTGCGCAGCCTCGGCAC
>JANNKG010000359.1:0-6666 GCA_031396185.1 Burkholderiales bacterium
GATCGGCTGGAAGCTCGGCGGAAAGGCCGGAGCGCTCACAGCGGTGGTCTTCGCCGCGCCGGTCCTGGGATTTGCCATCGCGCGGCCGGTGGTCGAGCTTTTCCACGAAGGCCTCGGGTGGTTGTCGGCGCAACCGCTGAAGCAGTGGGAGGGGAATTACTACGAGTTCAACGCCCAGCAGGTGCGCGTCTACGAGGACGAGGGCAGGCTCTGGTTCGCCGCCGCCGACGTCATGAAGGCGGCGCAGATGCCGCGATTGCCCGATGCGCTGCTCCCCGAGCGCGCGCACGAATGCCGCCGCATTCCCGGGACGCGCCTCGTCGGGTTCACGCTCGCGGGGCTGGAGAAATTCGTGGCCTCCCATCCCAATCCGGAGGCAAGGCGGCTGCTCCTCTGGGCGCAGCGCGACGTCGTGGGTCCCTGGGAAAAACGCCGAGGACGATAGGTACGGGCAATCAATGGGATTCCAATAATCAATTGGATCGGGCAATGGGTGCGCGGCACAATCGCCGTGTCAACCACCCGAGGAGCCCGCCCGTGCCCGCCCGTCCGATCCTGACCACGAACTTCGGCCAGCCCGTGGCCGACAACCAGAACAGCCTCACCGCCGGCCCTCGCGGCCCGGTCCTGATGCAGGACATCCATCTGGTGGAGAAGCTCGCGCATTTCAACCGCGAGCGCATCCCCGAGCGTGTCGTGCACGCCAAGGGCTCCGGCGCCTACGGCACGTTTCGCGTGACGCAGGACATCACCCGCTTCAGTCGTGCGAAGGTGTTCGAGGGGGTCGGCAAGGAGACGCCGGTGTTCCTGCGCTTCTCGACCGTGGGCGGCGAACTGGGCTCGGCCGACACCGTGCGCGATCCGCGCGGCTTCGCGGTCAAGTTCTACACCGAGGAGGGCAACTGGGACGTAGTCGGCAATAACACGCCGGTGTTCTTCATCAAGGACCCGATCAAGTTCCCCGATTTCATCCACACCCAGAAGCGCAATCCGCAAACGCACCTCAAGGACGCGAATGCCGTCTGGGATTTCTGGTCGCTTTCGCCCGAGGCGCTGCACCAGATCGTGATCCTCATGTCGGACCGGGGCACGCCCGACGGCTACCGCCACCTGCACGGCTTCGGCAGCCACACCTTCAGCATGGTCAACGCCCAGGGCGAGCGCGTGTGGGTCAAGTTCCATTTCAAGTCGAAGCAGGGCATCAAGAACCTCTCGCCGGCGGAGGCATCGCTATTCGCCGGCACCGATCCCGACTACTCGCAGCGCGACCTGTTCGCCGCGATCGAGCGCAAGGAATTTCCGCAGTGGCGCGTGTGCATCCAGGTGATGACGGCCGGGCAGGCGGCAACCTTCCGATGGAATCCCTTCGACCTCACCAAGATCTGGCCGCACCGCGAGTTCCCCCTGATCGAGGTGGGCGAGCTCGAGCTGAACCGCAACCCGCAAAACTATTTCGCCGAGGTCGAGCAGTCGGCGTTCTCGCCGGCTAACGTCGTTCCGGGAATCGACTTCTCTCCCGACAAGATGCTGCAGGGCCGGTTGTTCGCCTACAACGATGCGCACCGCTACCGCGTCGGCACCAACTACGCCCAGCTGCCGGTGAACGCGCCGCAATGTCCCTTCCACAACAACCAGCGCGATGGCTCGATGCGCTTCGACGGCAATGCCGCGAGCGCCGCGAACTACGAGCCGAGCACGCTCACTACCGCACCGGCTGAATCGCCGCGCCATCGCGAGGCCGCGTGGGATCTCGGGGCGACAGTTGTCGACCGCTACAGCCATCGAGGCGAGGAGGACCATTTCACGCAGGCGGGCGACCTCTTCCGCCTGATGAGCGCGGCACAGCAGGACCAGCTGATGGACACGATCGCCGGGTCGATGAAGGGCGTCACGCGCTCCGGCATCGTCGAGCGCCAGATGGTGCATTGGGGCCGCGTCGATACGCGGCTCGCGACCGGCATTGCGATCCGCCTGGGGTTGAGGCTGGAGGCGATCGTTGCGATGAAGGCGCTGGCTTAGGGGCTAGCGCTGCGGCGGGGGAATATCTCCGGAGCGCGGCACGAACACGCCGCGCTTGCGGTCCGCGAGGAAGTGCTCGAGGGTGCGCCTGACCATGGCAAAGGCGATCTGGTCCCAGGGAATCTCGGCCTCGGTGACCAGCTTGACCTCGAGGCTTTCGATGCCGGGGGAGACGTCGGGGTCGAGCAGCTTCGCCAGGAACATCATGTAGACCTGGCTGATGTGGGCGATCGAGTAGACCGTGTAGAGGTCCCCGATCTGCACTTTGGCATTGGCCTCTTCCAGCGCTTCGCGGGCGGCGCCTTCGCCGGCCGATTCGCCGTTCTCCATGAATCCCGCGGGAAGCGTCCAGAGGCCGTGGCGCGGCTCGATGGCACGCTTGCACATCAGGATGCGGTCGCCATATACCGGGAGGCAGCCGACCACGATCTTGGGGTTCTGGTACTGGATGGTGGCGCACGCGCCGCACACCGCGCGAGGCAGCGAATCGCCCTCGGGGATCCGGTAGGCGACCGCTGAGCCGCACGCGTTGCAGAACTTTATCAAGGTGGGGTATGTTATCATAAGCCCATGAAATTTCAGCATAAACTTACCACGGCGATGTTCCTCGCGGTGCTCGGCCTGGGGACTTCGGCACGGGCCCAAGACGTCTTCCGGGCCCCCCGGATCGCACCGGTCGAGGCCGTGGAGCTCGAGGCGCCAGCTGAAAAAGCGGCCGCGCCGCGGGTCGAGGCGTCCGGACTCCTGCGCGTGGCCGATGTGCGCGCATTGCCCAAGTCCGCGCCTGTCACTCGGTGGGTTCCGGTTGCAGGGGGGGTTGTCGCCCGCCTGCTGGCCACCTCCGAAACGGCCGAGGGCCTGCGCGTGAAGCTCGACCTGGGGGTCATGCCCGACACCGTTGAAGTGCGCGTGCAGGGCAGCGATTCGGCGCGCGTGGAAATGATGACGCTCGATCCGTTGCTGGGCATCGAAGCCTGGACGCCGTGGACCGAAGGTTCGACCCAGCTGATCGAGCTCTTCAGCCGCGCAGCCCCCGCGGCGCAAGCGGTGAGCATCGGCGCGTTGCTGCACTTCACCGATTCTCCCTTCGCCAAGGCAGCTGCAACCTGCACCCCTTCCACGGCCTGCACCAGCGCTGACCCCGCGCTCGATGCGATGATCGCCGAGCGCAAGAAGTCGCTGATCAAGCTGAATTTCGTGAAGGGTGGCGGTGGCTTCAACTGCTCGGCCACGCTGATCGATACGCCGCGTCGCCCATCTCCCTATGTGCTGACCGCCAACCACTGCATCGACGCCGCGTCGGCCGCGGGCACCATTACCTCCTTCTGGTTCGACGAATCGACCTCGTGCGAGAACCCTGCGACCGCCCCGGGCCGCATCCAGGTTTCCGGCGGCATGCAGATGGTGTTCACCAACTACAACGTCGATGCAACGCTGATGCTGATGAACCAGGCGCCGCCCCCGGGCGCCGTCTACTCGCCGGTGAACGCGTCGCTGATGGGCGCGGGGCTTCCGGTGGTGAGCTTGAGCCACCCGCGCGGCGACTCGGCGCGATGGGCCACCGGCACCAGCGGGCAAGCGTTGCGCGACAACGACCGGCCCTACGACATGTACAGCGTGAATTTCCAGCGCGGCATCATCGAGCCGGGATCGAGCGGATCGGGCATCTTCACCGCCGCCAATGGCCGCCTCGAGCTTCGCGGCATCCTCTCGCAAGGCGCGCTCGACCTGAGCTGCACCCAGCCCAACCTCTTCACGCTCTATGGCCGGATGGAGGTTTTCTACCCGCAGATGGCCCAATACATCGGCGCGGCAACGGTCGGTCCCGACGACGCGCCCAATCGCCCCCAGGAGGTCACTGCGACGATCTCGCCGGTGCCCCTCGACACGCGCACCGAGCCCGTGGTCCTCGCGAACCGGCGCATCGACTACCCCGGCGACATCGATTTCTACAAGTTCACGATCGCCGCCACCGCCTGGGTCAGCGCCTCCACGCTCGGCTCCCAGGACACGGTCGGCACGATCCTCGACAGCAATGGGATCGCGCTGGAATCGGTCGACGACGCCCAGCGCGGCGATACCAACACCGGAATCACGCGCGAGCTCGGGCCGGGGACCTACTATTTCAGCGTGGCCCACTGGACGCCGGCCCTCACCGGCGCCTACGAAGTCCACCTCCGCGCCGACCGCGTCAGCGAGAACTACACCGCGCTCTGGTGGAATGCCGCCGAATCGGGCTGGGGCATCAACGTCAATCACCAGGGCAACATCCTGTTCGCGACGCTTTTCACCTACAACTCCGATGGCTCGCCGGTGTGGCTGGTGATGTCCAACGGCGCGCGCCAGGCCGACGGCTCCTATGCGGGTGCGCTCTACCGCGCGACCGGCCCTGCCTTCAACGCGTCGCCGTGGTCCGCGATCTCGCCCCAGGAAGTCGGCATGATGCGCCTGGCCTTCACGCAGCTTGGCGCCGGCATCCTCACCTACACCTTCAACGGCGTGACGGTGACCAAGAACATCACGCGGCAGGCGTTCAAGGCGCCGGAAACGTGCACCTGGTCCGCATACGACCGCAGCTTTGCACGCAATTTCCAGGATCTGTGGTGGAACCCGAGCGAGTCGGGGTGGGGGGTGAACATCGCGCACCAGGAGGACACGCTGTTCGCGACCCTCTTCACCTATGCCGCCAATGGCCAGCCGCGCTGGCTGGTGATGTCCGATGGCGTGCGGAGCGCCACCAACGCGAATACCTACACGGGAACGCTCTATCGCACCACCGGCCCGGCCTTCGATGCCGTGCCCTGGTCACCCATCAACGCCATCGTCGCGGGCACCATGTCGTTTGCATTCACCGACGGCAACTCGGCAACCCTCAGCTACACCGTTGACGGGGTTGCCGTCACCAAGCAGATCAGCAGGCAGGTCTTCTCGACCCCGAAAACGCAGTGCGAGTCCTGAACGCCGCGAACGAGGCGGTCATCGAGTCGCTCGACCACCAGGGGGTGGGTGTTGCGCACGTCGACGGCAAGGTGGTCTTCATCGACGGCGGCGTGACCGGCGAGCGTGTGCTTTTCGAGCGGCGTCGCAGCCGCGACCACTTCGACTTGGGTACCGTGACGCAGGTCTTGCGGGAGAGCTCCCAGCGCGTGACGCCGCGATGCCCCCACTTCGGCACCTGCGGCGGATGCGCGATGCAGCACGTGGACGCGGCGGCCCAGGTGGCGGCGAAGCAACGCGTGCTCGAGGATAATTTCGAACGCATCGGCAAGGTGAAGCCCGAGCAAATCCTGCCGCCGGTGATCGGCCCCGCCTGGGGCTATCGCACTCGCGCGCGGCTGTCGGTGCACTACGTCGCCAAGAAGGGTGGGGTGCTGGTGGGCTTCCACGAGCGGCGCTCGAGCTTTGTGGCGGACACGATGTCCTGCGAGGTGCTGCCGCCGGCGGTGGCCGCGTTGATCCCCGAGCTGCGCGTGATGTTCACCTCGATGCAGGGGCGCGATCGCATGCCGCAGCTCGAGCTCGCCGTGGGCGAGGATGTGACGGTGTTCGTGCTGCGCAACCTCGACCCGATCGGCGAAGCCGATGGCGCCAAGCTGCGGGCGTTCGCCGACCGGCACGGCATCCAGTGGTGGCTGCAACCCAAGGGCCCCGACACCGCGCATCCGTTCCACCCGCTCGAGGCCCCGGCACTCGATTACCGCCTGCCCGAGTTCGGGCTGCGGATGGGATTCCGGCCGACCGATTTCACCCAGGTAAACGCCGGGGTGAACCGTGTCCTCGTCGCCCGTGCCGTCACCCTCCTCGACCCGCAGCCGCACGAGCGCGTCGGCGACCTGTTCTGCGGGCTGGGGAATTTTTCCCTCCCGCTCGCCACTCGCGCGGCGCATGTGGTGGGCATCGAAGGCGCTGCGGGGCTCGTCGCGCGCGCCGCGGAGAATGCGCACTCCAACGGCCTCTCGGAGCGCGCCACGTTCTTCGCGCACGATCTCTATACCGACGCGGCGGGCGCGCTCGCGCGATTGGGGCCCGTGGACAAGCTCCTCATCGATCCGCCCCGCGACGGCGCCATGGAGATCTGCAAGGCGCTGCCCGAGCCGGGGCCGTCGCGCATCGTCTATGTCTCGTGCAGCCCATCTACGCTGGCGCGCGATTCGGCCGTGCTGGTGGACGTCAAGGGCTACCGCCTCGCGGCCGCAGGCGTGGTCAACATGTTTCCCCATACCGGACACGTGGAATCGATAGCCCTCTTTTCGCGGTAGAGTCTTTCTCTACACCCGCATTCCCCAAACCAAGGGGGCGGTGTCATCCGAGGAGAAGCCCAAATGAAGACTGACATCCGGCGGCGCCACCTTCTTGCCGCCCTTTCCGCCTTGCCGATCGCCTCCGTCGCGCCGTCTCTCGCCTGGGCCCAGGAGAAATGGCCCACGAAGCCGGTGAAGCTCTTCATCGGCTTTCCGCCGGGGGGCGGGGCCGATGCCATGGGACGCCTGATGGGCGCCAAGCTCTCCGAGCGGCTCGGACAGCCGGTCGTGGTGGACAACAAGACCGGCGCCACCGGCACGATCTGCTCCGATTTCGTCGCCAAGTCCCCGCCCGACGGCTACACGCTGCAGCTTGCGCATATCAACTCCAATGCCATCGGGCCGC
>JANNKG010000387.1:0-5021 GCA_031396185.1 Burkholderiales bacterium
CCGCGAGCACGGCCGCCGTCGCGCAGCTTCGTCCGTCGCAACCGGATAACCCCACTGGTGTTCGCGCGCAGCAGCTTGCGCGTGCGAAGCAGCACATGGTGGCGGCGGGCCACCCCTTGGCCGTCGAGGCCGGCCTCAGGATGCTGGACCGCGGCGGCAGCGCGATCGATGCGATGGTCGCGACACAGCTGGTGCTGAACCTGGTCGAGCCCAGCTCCTCGGGAATCGGCGGCGGGGCATTCCTCCTGTACCACGATGCGAAGGCGAAGGCGCTGCGCGTCATCGACGGCCGCGAGACTGCGCCCGCCGGTGCGGCGCCCGCGCTTTTCGTGACGCCCGACGGCAAGCCGATGGAATTCGCCGCGGCGCGCAACAGCGGGCTTTCGGTGGGAACGCCCGGCACCCTACGCCTGCTCGAGGTCGCCCATGCGCGCTACGGGAAGCTCGCGTGGAAGGAGCTCTTCCAGCCCGCCATCGAGCTCGCCGAAAAAGGTTTCCCCGTCTCCGAACGCCTCCACCAGCAACTCGGCAGCGAGAAGGTGAATTTCGACGCGGCCGCCCGCGCCTACTTCTTCGGCGCCGACGGCAAGCCCCGGCCCGTGGCCACGGTCCTCAAGAACCCCGAGTTCGCCGCGACCCTGCGCGCGCTCGCCGTGGGCGGCGCGGACGCGTTCTATACCGGTGCGATCGCCGCCGACATCGCCTCCACCGTGCGGCGCCATCCCGCGGGTGCGGGCACGCTCTCCACTGAAGATCTCGCCGCCTACCGGGTGCGCGACGTCGATGCGGTCTGCGGAAAATATCGCGCATGGAAGGTCTGTGGCATGCCGCCGTCGTCCTCGGGCGGGGTCGCGGTCCTCCAGATCCTCGGCGCGCTCGAGCGCTTCGACCTGCCGAAAATGCGTCCCGGTTCTGCCGAGGTCGTGCACCTCAAGGCCGAGGCCGAGCGCCTCGCCTTCGCCGACCGCGGAAAGTACCTGGGCGACGAGCGCTTCATCGACGTGCCGGTGAAGGGCCTGGTCGACCCGGGCTACATCGCGACGCGATCACAGCTCATCGCTCGGGAGAAATCCATGGGCAGGGCGGCTCCCGGTACGCCCGCCGGGGTGAAGGTTGCGTACGCCGAGGACGCGCACGACGAGGTCATCGGCACATCGCACATCTCGATCGTCGACCGGCACGGCAACGCAGTGTCGATGACCACCACGATCGAAGGCAACTTCGGCAACGGGCAGATGGTGCGCGGGTTCCTGCTCAACAACCAGCTCACCGATTTCAACTTCGCCCCCCTCGAGGCGGGCGCCCTGACGGCCAACAGCGTGGCGCCCGGCAAGCGCCCGCGCAGCTCGATGGCGCCGACGATGGTGTTCGACGGCCGCAGCGGCGCGCTCGAACTCCTCGCCGGCAGCCCCGGCGGGAGCCTGATCATCGGCTACGTCGCCAAGGCGATCATCGCCACGCTCGACTGGAACCTCGACCCCCAGAAGGCTATTGATCTGCCCAACTTCGGCAGCCGTAACGGGCCGACGGAAGTCGAGCAGGGCACCGAGTTGGAAAGCGTGCAGGCCACCCTCAAGGCGATGGGCCACGAGGTCCGCGCCATTCCCATGACCAGCGGGCTGCAGGTCATCCGCCGCACGCCGGCCGGATGGGAAGGCGGGTCAGACCCGCGCCGCGAAGGTATCGCACGCGGCCGCTAGAAATTGATTACCCCGAAACCACAGGAGCTGAAACCTTGAAGAACATCGTTGCCCTCATCGCCATGACCCACCTTGCGATCGGTTGCGCTACCGCGCAGGAAAAGCCGATGGCCGCCGCGCCGGTTGCCGCGGCACCCGCATCGAGCACTGCAAAGGCGAATTGTCCGCCGCCCCCCAAGGAGCTGGTCGTGAAGGACCTGCAGAAAGGCACGGGCGATGCCGCCGTGTCCCGCAGCGCCGTGCTGGTGGGCTACACCGGCTGGGTCTATGACGGCTGCGCCGCGGATTTGAAAGGCGAGAAGTTCGACTCATCCGACGGGCGCCCCGCGCCGTTCGGGCTGGTGGTCGGTGCGGGGAGGGTCATCAAGGGATGGGACGAAGGCCTCGTCGGCATGCAGAAGGGTGGCAAGCGGCTGCTCGTCATTCCTGCCGAGAAGGCGTACGGCGCGCGTTCGCCCACGCCGAAAATTCCGCCCAATTCCACGCTCGTGTTCGAAGTGGCGATGGTGGAGGTCATCTCGACCCCGCCGCCCGCGGCGCCGGCGAAATAATGAAAGTCAGCAGCTCGAGCTTCGATGACGGCGGCGCGATCCCGGCGCAGTACGCGTTCTGCGCCGTGGATCCCGACACCCACGCCACGTTGTCGGCCAACCAGAACCCGCATCTCGCTTGGAGCGAGGTGCCGATGGGCACGAAATCGTTCGCAATCGTCTGCCACGACCCGGACGTGCCCAGCCGGGGCGACGATGTGAACCAGGAAGGGCGCATCGTCCCCCGGTCGCTGCCGCGCGTCGACTTTTTCCACTGGGTGCTGGTGGACCTGGCGCCCCGCGCCGTGGGCGTCGGCGTGGGCGAGTTCTCGTCGAGCGTCGTGCCGCGCGGCAAGCCCGGGCCGGAAGCGGCCCACGGCGCGCGCCAGGGTATCAACGACTACACCGGTTGGTTCGCATCCGACGCGGCCATGGCCGGGGATTACTACGGCTACGACGGCCCCTGCCCGCCGTGGAACGACGAGATCGCGCATCGCTACGTCTTCACGGTGTTCGCGCTCGACGTCGCGCGCCTCCCGGTGGAGGGTCGCTTCGGTGGGCTCGACGTGCGCAAGGCGATCGGTAAGCACGTCCTCGCCCAGGCGGCCATCACCGGCCGCTACACGCTCAACCCGGCCGTGAAGATTTAGGACAACGATGATTTCGCGGCGAACCTTCCTCGCCGGCGCGGGTGCGCTGCTGGTCGCGACGCGCGCCGATGCGGACGATGGCGCCAGCTGGGAGCGGTTGCGCAAGGGCGGCCTGGTGGTTCTCATCCGCCACGCCTCCACGGAGCCGGGACTCGGCGACCCCCCGGGATTCCGGCTCGGCGATTGCGCGACGCAGCGCAACCTCTCGGAGGCGGGGCGCGAAGAAGCCCGGCGTATTGGCGCGCGCTTCAAGTCCGAGGGCGCGGGGATCGCCCAGGTCTATACCAGCCCGTGGTGCCGCTGCCGCGAAACGGCGATGCTCGCCTTCGGGCGCGCCGAGGACTGGGCGCCGCTGTCGTCGATCTTCGATCTGCCCCACCAGGAAGCCGAGTTCACTGAGCGGGTGAAGAAACGCATCGCCGGCTATGCGCGCCGCACTCCCGTCGGGAACGTCATCATGGTCACGCACAACGTGAACATCGCCGCGCTGTCGCGCCAGTCGGTCGCGCCCGGCGAGATGGTGCTGATGCGACCCGAAGGCTGCTGCGACGCGAGGATGATCGAGCGCCTGAAAATCTGAAACCAGGGACGGACCCTCATTTTCGTCCCGCTGGAATGAGGGTCCGTCCCTGGTTTCAGAGGTAGGCGAGGAGCCGGCCGCAGGCGATGATCGAGATCCAGATCACGATCGAGAGCGCGACAGACGCGCGCGCCACCCACGGCGCGGCGGCCTGCGTGTCCCACAGCGCCACGGTCTGGTAAGGACCGGTGTGGAACATCGCCGCGTTGATGCCCGCCGCTAGCAGCAGGCCCATCTTCACCAGGAAGGCGCGATTCGAGAGGAAGTCCTCGGCGTGGGCGGAGAACATCATGAGCCCGGTCGGCACGATGAGCGCCAGCGCCGCGATACTCCACGGCAGGAGGTGGCGGGCGAGCGCGCGCACCGAGATTTGCCGGGAGATCCCGAGCACCCGGAGGTCGAACATCACCACGGAGCCTACGAGGATCACGAAGCCCACGATGTGCACGATCTCGACCGCGGGGTACAGCCAGAGGTTCTCGCGCATCGCTTTCGCG
The DNA here is from genome assembly GCA_031396185.1 of Burkholderiales bacterium. Lineage (GTDB taxonomy): Bacteria > Pseudomonadota > Gammaproteobacteria > Burkholderiales > Usitatibacteraceae > Usitatibacter. The sequence goes on from JANNKG010000387.1 coordinate 3,958, forward strand.
ATGGCGAGCCCCTCGATCACGTTGGCCGGCGTCAACGCAACTCGACCGTCTTGCCGCCGGCGGTGATCCGCTCGGCGCGCATCTCCTCGGGTTTCTCGCGGTTGGCGTAGCCCACGACGGACACGGTGCCGCCCTTCTTCAGGTCAGCTGTCGCCAGTCCCCGGTTTTCCATGCGCGATGGCGGGGCGAGGATCACGAGCCAGGTCTTGCCCGGTGCCGCGAGCTGGATGTGGCCGTGCGGATGCACGTAGCCCGATTCGAGGATCTTGCCGGTGAGGGTGAGGGGTTTGGTGGAGTCGTACTCGCTCCAGCCGTGGTGGGCGGTTGCGGGTAGCGCGGCCAAAGCTGTTGCGAGGATAAGGGCTCGTTTTTTCATGGGCTACCTCGTGAAGTGATCATTCGTCATCGCCCGAGCGAAGCCAGGCCTCGTAGTCGCGGCGCGTTTTCTTGGTCGGCCTGCCCTTGAAGCGCGGCTGGGGCAGCGATTTCATCTCGGCGGCCAGCACGCTGCGCCGCGCGCGGCTCTCCTCGGTCTCCTGGTAGAGCGTGGCGGCGATGGTAGCCCCGCCGCGCTTGTCCGAGAGGGCCTTCACCACGATCGCAAATTCGAACGGCGGCCGGCGTATCGCGACGGCGTCGCCCGGCTTCACGTCCTTCGCCGGCTTGGCGCGCTCCGCGTTCACCGACACACGCCCGCCGTCGATCGCCTCCACCGCCAGCGTACGCGTCTTGAAGAACCTCGCCGCCCACAGCCACTTATCCAGCCGCATTCATTTCAGCTTCACTTCGTGCAGGTTGATGGGCAGCGCGGTCCCGGTGTCGAACTCCGCGCCCGCGATCACCCCGGCCTCGGCGACGGCCGCGGCGGCCTCCGAGTTCGGGTACACCGAATACATCGCGCCGAGGGCGAAGTCGCGTCCCGAGCCGATCGCCCAGAAGCGGTCGAACTCGAACACCTCGCGCATCGAATACACGGCGAAGATGCCGCTCGGGTTGGCGATCATCACCGTCATCTGGCTCGACTCGTACGGGTCGTCCTCTTCCTCCTTGGGGTTGAGGAAGGC
>JANNKG010000400.1:0-11452 GCA_031396185.1 Burkholderiales bacterium
CGGCCGAGGAGCTGGCGAAGCTCGCGCCCAACATGCGCGCACGGCAGGACTGCCCGCGCGAGAGAAGCGACGTGAAGGTCGAGGTGGAGATGGATGGCCAGATGATCTACCGCATTACCCAACGCCCCTCGGGATTGAGCCACGACCTACCCTCGACGGTGTACCGCCGCTTCGAGGTGCCGGCGGGGCGCCACACGTTCCGCGCGCGCCTTGCCGACACCGCGGGCGGGGAGTTTCGCCACCACGGCGAGGCGAGCGTCGATGTCGCGCCGGGACGCGTGCTGGTGATCGATTTCGTGGCCTCCCGCGGCGGGTTTGTTTTCCGGAGCTGATCAATGAAGGACATCGAGGTGCCCCATGCATGACCTGCCCATTGCCCCTGCCCGCGCGGGCGCCCACGCCGCCTGGAGCACGCTCTTCGCCGCCTCCCGCTATGACCTGGCGATGCCGACGGATGCGCGCCGCTCGCTGGCGCTCTCCTGGCTGGTGCTCGGTATCGTGGCGCTCGCGGCATCCGGCGTCTTCTCCCTGCTGCTGGTGGCCGCGCGCACGCCGGGCGTGAAGGACCTCTTCCCCGCGTTGGATTTCTTTCGCGTCGCCCTCGTGGTCCACGTCGACCTCTCGGTGCTGGTGTGGTTCCTCTCCTTTGCCGCGATGCTGTGGAACCTCGCGGGCGGCGCGCAGGCGATGGCGGCGGAGCGCCTGGGGTTGGGCGTAGCGGCACTCGGCACCCTCGCGATGGCGGCCGCGCCCTTCCTGCAGCGCGCAACCCCGGTGATGGCCAACTACGTTCCGGTGCTCGATGGGCCGGTCTTCATCGCCGGGCTCGCGGTCTTCGCCCTCGGAATCGGAATTGCCTGCGCCCGCGGGATGGCCGTCTATGTGCCGGTGGGCGCGCGCCTCACCGGCGAAGGGGCGCTGCGCCTCGGTCTCAATGCCTCGCTCGTCTCCGCCGGCATCGCGGCCTTCGCGCTTGCCGCCTCGTTCGCCCAGCTCGATCGCGCGCTCGACGCGAAGACCTACTACGAACTCCTCTTCTGGGGCCCGGGGCACGTGCTGCAGTTCACCTACACGCTGATCATGCTGGTCGCATGGCTGTGGCTCGCCTCGGCGGTGGGCGCGCGGTTGCCGCTCACGCCGCGCGTCGTGGCATTGCTGTTTGCGCTGGTATTGGTCGCGGTCTACGCGACGCCGTTCATCTACGCGGCCCATCCGGTCGCCTCGATCGAGCACGGCAAGCTGCAGACCTGGCTGATGCGCTTCGGCGGAACGATTGCGGTGCCCCCGATCGCGATCGCCGTCGCGTGGGGCGTGCTGCGCGCGCCACTCCCGGATGCGCGCGGGCGGCCGCTGCGTGCAAGCATCCTGGCTTCCCTTGCGCTCTTCGCCGCGGGCGGGCTCATCGGCTTCGGCATCGGCGGCGCCGACGTGCGCGTTCCCGCCCACTATCACGGCTGCATCGTGGGGGTCACCCTCGCGATGATGGGGGTCACTTACCTGTTGCTGCCGCGCTTCGGGTTTGCCGCGCCCGACTCGCGCATGGCGGCGTGGCAGCCGTGGATCTACGGGGCGGGCCAACTGATGCACATTGCGGGGCTGGTCGTTTCCGGCGGTTACGGCGTGCAGCGCAAGGTGGGCGGCGCCGAGCAGGTGCTGCGCTCCACGCCCGAGGTCGTCGGCATGGGAATCATGGGCCTGGGCGGACTCGTGGCGATCGTGGGCGGGGCGCTCTTCGTCGTGATCGTGGCACGGGCATTCGCGCACAAGGCATGAACCTCGCCCGCGTGGGGCTCTGGGGAGCGGTACTCACCCTCGCGATCCTCGCGGCGAGCGCGCTCCTGCGGCTCGCGGCGGAGGTCGACGCGGGGGCGGCGGTCTCGCGCCTCGCGCCGGCCGTCGAGATCGGGGCGCGCATCGCGCACCGCATTTCAGCGATGGGGGTTGCAATCCTGGCGGCCCTGGCGCTGGTCATGAGCCTGCGCGATCGACCGGTACCCACGCCCCGCATCACCGCGCTGGCGGCAATCGTGGTGCTCACGCTGATGCTTGCGACCATCGGCCGCTACACGCCCGGCTACAAGGTGGCCGCCGTGACGGTGGCGAACGTTGTCGGCGGGACGGCGCTGGCGTGCGCGTTCTGGTGGCTGCGTGAGCTCGCGATTGCGCCTTCGCGCGCGCCCTCGAGTGCTTTCCGCATCCTGCCCGTGCTGGCGCTTGCGCTGCTGCTCGCACAGGCCGGGCTCGGCGCCGCGGCGAACGCGGCGGCGATGTGGGGAGACGGAGACTTCGGGCCGCTGCATCTCTGGATGGCGTTTTTGTTCGTGGTGATCGCCGCCGCCGCGGCTTGGCGCCAGCGCACCCGGCGCGTGTTGGGGTCAGCCATCGTCGTGCTCCTGGCGCTGCAGCTCGGGCTCGGTTTCGGACTTGTCGCGGCGGGAGCTACGCGACCGCTCGCATTCACCCTCGCACACGCGGTGATCGCCTTCGTACTCGCGTTGCTCCTGGTGAAACTCGCCGCCCCGATCTCGCCCGAGGGGGAGGGTCTTCAGCCGGCGAGCGGCGGGGCTGCCTCAGCCAGGCGCGTGTCGGCTCCCGTGAGCAAATAGTCGAGCAGGTCGGCGACCGGGCGCACCGCCGACCCGAAGGGCAGGGCCTCGGAGCCGCGGAAGAAGAGTCCCTTCTTCACGTCGCCGTGCAGCGCGTAGGCCAGGCGCGTGGCAATGCAGAACTGCCCGGCCGAGGCGATGCCATCACGCAGCCCGCAGACGGTGAGGCACTCGAGGCCCGGCACGCAGCGGCGCGGGTCGGCCTTCGCATGGGATTGAAGCGCCTTTACGCGCGTGAGGTACTTCGCGAGCCACGGGGTCGCCACCGCGCGGGCCGGCAATCCCGCCACGCTCATAAAGGTGGCCACGTCCTCGGGCTTCGCCTCGGCGAGCACGCGCTTGAATTCGGGGTGCGCATCGCCCTCGAGCGACACTGCGAACGGCGTGCCGACCTGCACCGCGCTGGCGCCCAGCGCCAGCATCGCGCGCACCTTCTCGTGGGTATTTACGCCGCCTGCGACGATCACGGGAATGCGGCTGCGTTCGAGGCCCAGTCCCGCGAAGACGGCGAACACACCCTCCATCACCCCCGCGAAATCGTACTTCGGATCGTTCACGTCCTCCAGGCGCGTGGCGCCGAGGTGGCCGCCCGCGAAACCGGGATGCTCGATCACGATCGCGTCGGGAAGCCGGTTCTTGCGCATCCACTTGCGTAACACGATCGAGACCCCGCGCGCTTCCGAAAGGATCGGCACCAACGCCACCTCGGGAAAATTGCGGGTGAGGTCCGGCAGGTCGATCGGCAGGCCCGCGCCCATCACGATCGCATGCGCGCCCGATTCGCAGCTCTGGCGCACGTAATCGGCATGGCTGCCCACTGCCTTCATCACGTTCACCGCGACCGCGCCGCGGCCGCTTGCGAGCGCCAGCGCCGCGCGCACTTCGCGGTCGAGGGCCACCAGGTTCACGCGATCGAGCAGCGCCTTGTCGCGCAAGCCCTTGCATTGCGCCAGCAGGTCGGGATGGAGCTGGCGCAGTTCCACGCTGGATATCGTGCCCATCGCGCCCAGGCGCGCGACGTTGCCGGCAAGCCGGTGCGCGGAAACACCGATGCCCATTCCGCCTTGCACCACGGCGAGCAGGCTGCGATGGCGCAGTTGCCACGAAGGTATCGGCACAGTCATGACCCTCAGGTTAGCCGTCGAGGTGGCGCTCCACAACGCCGGGGAGCGGTTATTCCCCCTGGGCATGATCTGGATCAAGCGCGACGGTACCTCCTGCCGCCATCGTGGGCTGATAATTCCCTCGATTCCATTCGAGCGTGCCCATGAAAACCTTCAATATCACCAACCGCATAGACGCGGTCACCCGCATTTCCCCCCGTTATCTCGCCGCCGAGTTGCCCGCCCCGCGAGCGGTGAAGATCGAGCTCACCTCGCAATGCAACTACCGCTGCGGGTTTTGCGCCCACCGCCTGCGCATGAAAAGCCGTGGCGAGATGGACCGCGCTTTCTACGAGCGCATCGTGGGCGAGATGGCCGATGCGGGCGTGGAGGAGCTCGGGATGTTCTACATCGGCGAGTCGTTCATGTGCGACTGGCTTCCGGAAGCCATTGCGTTCGCCAAGGAGCGCGGCATCTCCTACGTCTTCCTCACGACCAACGGCTCGCTCGCCACGCCTGCCCGCGTCCACGAGTGCATGCGCGCGGGCCTCGACTCGCTCAAGTTCTCGATGAACAACGCCAACGAAGCGCAGTTCGAGGAGGTTGCGGCAGTGAAGGCCAAGCTCTTCCACGATGCGATCGCCAACCTCAAGGCGGCGCGTGCCGTGCGCGACCTCGGCGGCTTCCAGTGCGGGCTCTACGCTTCCAGCATCCAGTACGACGGCGAGCAGCAGGAGCGCATGGGCGCCCTGGTCGACGAGTTGCGGCCTTTCGTGGACGAGCACTACTGGTTGCCGCTTTACTCGATGGGCAGCCTCGCCACGGAGCGCGAAGAGGAGCTGGGCTACCGCCCGATTGCCGGCAACCAGGGGCGCATCGGCGCGCTGCGCGAGCCGCTGCCGTGCTGGTCGGCCTTCACCGAGGGCCATGTCAGCCACGACGGCAAGCTCTCGGCGTGCTGCTTCGACGCCGGCGACAAGTGGGTCATGGCGAACTTGAACGAGGTCTCCTTCATGCAGGGCTGGAACAGCGAAACCTTCAAGACCCTGCGCGAGGCCCATTTGCGCAAGGACGTGAAGGGCACGATCTGCGAATCCTGCGTGGCCTACCAATGAAAGGGATGTGCTGACTCCTGCCACGCCCCCGCGTTTCGCGCTCTGGGACCTAGGCTTTCGGCCGTTTTACCTGCTCGCCAGCGCATTCGCCGCGATTTCGGTTGCGCTCTGGGCGCTCGAGTACTCCGGCCAGCTGCGCTGGCACGCGCGCGGCCCCGTCTGGCACGGGCACGAGATGCTCTTCGGATACACGATGGCAGTGGTCGCGGGATTCCTCTTTACCGCCGTGCGCAATTGGACCGGCCGCCCCACGCCAACCGGGCCGTTGCTCGCCGGATATGCGCTCCTGTGGCTCGCGGGGCGCGTGCTGGTGATGACGCCCTACGGAATCGCCGCGGCGGTGGTGAACGCCGCATTTCCGCTGGCGGTCGCGGTGGGCATCGCCATCCCGATGGCGCAGAGCGGCAATCGGCGCAACTACTTCTTCGTGGCCCTGCTAGCCGCGGCGGGGCTTGCGGCACTCGCCCTGCACCTCTCATCGCTCGGCCTGATCGCGTGGCCCGCGCGTGCGAGCTTGCGGGTGGGGCTCGACGTCGTGCTCTTCATCGTGGCGGTCATCGCGGGGCGCGTGGTGCCGATGTTCACCAACAACGCCATTCCCGGGGCCGACGCCGCGCGCAAGGCCTGGCTGGAAAAGGGGGCTCTCGGCGGCGTTCTCGCGCTTCTGGCGGCCGATCTGTTCGCCGCGCCTGCGCAGCTCATGGCACCGCTCGCGCTCGCCGTCGCCGTCGCCCACGGCCTTCGGCTGTGGCATTGGCATCCGTGGCGCACGCTTCGCACGCCCCTCGTCTGGAGCCTCCACGCCGCCTATGGATGGATCGTGATCCATCTGCTGCTGCGCGCACTCGCCGCGCTCGACTTCCTCGCGGAGCCGCTCGCGACCCACGCGCTCACCATCGGGGTGATTGGCGGAATGACGATCAGCATGATGACGCGCACCGCGAAGGGGCATACCGGGCGCACGCTTGCCGTCGACGGCTACGAGGTCGCGTGCTACACGCTGGTCCAGCTTGCCGCGCTGGTGCGGGTATTCGGCGGCCTCGCCTGGCCTTCAGGCTACGCGGCGACGGTCGCAGTCTCCGCGGTTTTCTGGTCGGGCGCCTTTGCGCTCTATGCGGTGCGCTACTGGCCGGTGCTCACCCGCCCTCGCATCGACGGCAAGCCGGGGTAAGAATCTCGGTTCATTTCTTTTCAATCACGCTGGTCTGGACCATGTAGGAGACCGCGGCGCGCATCTCCGTGTCGGTGAGATCGGCCATGCCGCCGCGGGACGGCATTGCGCCGTGCCCATGGATGGCCGAGGCCACGAGGCTGTCAAGGCCCGGTGCCGCGCGCTTGATCCACGCCTGCCGGTCGCCCAACCGCGGCGAGCCGCCCTCGCCGGTGCCATGGCATTTCACGCACTGGGCCTGCACGATCTGCTTGCCGCTGCGCGCCGCGACCTTCGCCGCGCGGTCGATGGGTTCGTTCCAACGGCCTCCCGACTGGTTGACCATGTAGGTGATGGCACGCCTGATCTCGAGATCGTTGATCTGGAGCGTGCCGCCATGGGGCGGCATCTTGCGCACGCCAGCGAGGGCGCTGCTGGTGAGGCTGGTGAGGCCGCGCGCCGCGCGCGCCTTCCAAGCCTTCGCGTCGCCGATCCTCGGCGCCCCGTTGGCGCCGGCGCCGTGGCACTCGAAGCAAAACGCATCGACCACTTCCTTGCCGGTGCGCTCTCCGGGGACCACCGCTTGCGCGGCCGGCGTCCACGCCGCCCAGGCGGCGAGCGCACCGACGATCCAGCGTCCGATTGCAGGCTTAGTCTTCATGGAAGCTCTCCTTGAGAAGGGTTGATGGTTGCATGCGTCGGCCCGCGGATGCTGATCCCGGTCAAACGGGGGCGGAAACCGTCGCGTCGGGCACGCGCGGCAGCGCCAGCACGAATCGCAGCGCGTCCGAGTGCGAGGCGGACGCCTCCAGGACGAAACCCAGCGAGCGCGCCAGGTGGCGCATGCCCTCGTTGTCTCGCAACACGTCCCCGACCAGCCGCTGGGTGCCGCGGCGCGAGAGAAAGTCGATCATCTTGCGCATCAGCATGTGGCCGAGTCCCGTGCCTTTCACATCGGAGCGCACCAGGACCGCGAATTCCGCCTCGACGTTGTCGGGGTCGATCACCGCCCGCACTACCCCCAGCGTTTGAGCGGTACTGCCGGGAAGGGCGCGCACGGCGATGAATGCCATCTCGCGCGCGTAGTCGATCTGGGTGAGGCGGGCAAGCTCGCTGCGCGGTAGCTCGCGGCGGGCGCTGAAGAAGCGCAGGCGGAGGTCCCGCGGCTGCACTTGCTCGATGAAGGCGCGGTGCTGCGCCTCGTCTTCGGGGCGGATCGGCCGAAGGACGATCGACTCGCCGTGCCACTCCAGGGTCTGCGCGAGCTCGGCGGGGTAGGGCGTGATCGCAAAATTCGTAGCGCCGGCGCGCGCCTCGCGGCTCACGCGCAGGCGTGCGTCAAGCGCGATCACGCCGTCGTGATCGGTGAGCAGCGGATTGATGTCGAGTTCGGCCAGTTCCGGGAAGTCGGCCAGCATCTGCGACAGCGCGATCAGTACGTCGCAGATGGCGTCGTGATGGGCCGGGGGGTGGTCGCGATAGCCGGCCAGCAGCTTGGCCACGCGGGTGCGCGACACCAGTTCGCGCGCCAGCACGCGGTTCAGCGGCGGCAGGGCGATGGCGCGATCCGCCAGGACTTCGACCGCGGTGCCGCCCTGGCCAAACAGGATCACCGGACCGAACGTGGCATCGATGCTCGCGCCGACGATCAGCTCCTGCGCGAGCGGTCGCCTGACCATCGACTGGACCGTAAAGCCGGCGAGCCGCGCTTGCGGCTGCAACCCGCGCACGCGGGACAGCATCTCGTCGGCCGCGCGGCGCAGCTCGCCTTCATCGCGCAGGTTCAAGCTCACGCCACCCACATCGGACTTGTGGCTGATGTCGCGAGAGAGGATTTTCAGAGCCACCGGGTAGCCGAGCTCGCCGGCCGCCAGGACCGCCGCGTCGGCGGTGGGCCCGGTAGCCACCGTCGGCACGATCGGAATCCCGTACGCCTTCAACACCGCCTTCGCCTCGAGCTCGTTCAGCATTTCCCGGCCCGCGGCGAGCGCGCCCTCGACGATGGCGCGTGCGCGCGCGAGGTCGGGCGGTCCGCTCTCGCTTGCCGTCGGCGCTTCCAGGAGCATTGCCTGGTTGCGCCGGTAGGTCGCGAGCATCGCGAAGGCACGCACGGCCTCCTCGGGGGTGGCGTAGTTGGCGATACCCGCCTCTTCGAAGATGTGCCGTGCATCCGCCACCGCGGCATCGCCGAGCCAGCAGGCCATCACGCGGCCGGGCGCCTCCCGTGCGATGGGCGCGCATTCGCGGGCGATGTCGTCGCTGCGCACGATGGCGGACGGCGCGTGCATGAACAGCACCGCGCCGCTATCGGGATCGGCGAGCAGCGCCTTCAGCGTCTCGCTGTAACGCTCGATCGGGGCGTCGCCGATGATGTCGATCGGATTGGCGCGCGACCAGGTGGACGGCAGCACGGCGTCGAGCTTCGCGCGCAGGCTTGCGCTCAGTTCCCGCAGCGGGACCCCGGCGAGCGCCGCCGCATCGGCCGCCATCACCCCGGCACCGCCGCCGTTGGTCATCAGCGTCAACCCATCGTCGCGGTTGCGCCCGAAGCGGGCGAGCGTCTCCGCGGCCATGAAGAGGTCCTGCAGGGTGTCCACGCGCAGCATGCCGGCGCGGCGGATCGCGGCATCGAACACGATGTCGGAGCCGGCCATCGCGCCGGTGTGCGAAGCGGCCGCCTTCAATCCGCTGCCCGCGCGGCCCGCCTTTACGACGATGACCGGCTTGTTGCGGGCGGCGGCGCGCGCCGCCGACATGAACTTGCGGGGCGCCTCGATCGATTCGATGTAGAGAAGGATCGAGCGGGTGCGCGCATCGCTCGCCAGGCGATCGAGCAGGTCGCCGAAATCCACGTCGGCACGCTCGCCGAGGGACACCATGTGGGAAAAGCCGATGCGCCGCGACTTGGCCCAATCGAGAACGGCAGTCACGAGTGCCCCCGACTGCGATACGAAAGCGATTTCCCCGGGTAACGCGTCGGTGTGCGCAAAGCTCGCATTCAAGCCGAGGTGGGGGCTGAGAAGCCCGATGCAGTTGGGACCGAGCACGCGCAGCAGGTGGGGGCGCGCTGCGGCGAGGCACGCCTGCTTCTGATCGGCGGTGAGACCGGCCGTCACGACGATGGCGGCGCGCGTTCCGAGCGCACCCAACTCCTCGATCAGGCCCGGCACGGTTTGCGGCGGCGTACAAAGCACCGCGAGGTCGGGTGCCAGCGGCAGTTCGGAAACGCGCGCGAATACGGAAAGCCCGTCGAGCGTGGCGTGTTTCGGATTCACGGCGTAGATCGGCCCGGCGAAGGGGCCGGCGCGCAGGTTACGCCACACGGTGGCGCCAACACTGCCGATGCGGTCGGACGCGCCGACGACGGCCACGGAGGTGGGCTCCAGGAGCCGGTCGAGATTGCGAATGCTCATCGGTTCAGCCGAGGGCGCTCAGCACGCGTGGCATGGCGCCGTGCGGTGAGATTCGCGATTTCCTCAAGCCTTGCGCAGACCGTAGGTTCTCTGGCGCCTTGTCACCGGCTTCGGGGGCGGCAAGTTGCGAACGATCAGGATCGGGGCCTCCAGCGTGGCGATGCACTTCATGGCGACCGAGCCGAGCGCCAGGTTGGCCAGGGCGCCGTGTCCGCGCGAGCCCATGAGGACGAGGTCGATGGCGCGGGCCTTCACGTGCTTGGCGAGCTCCTGGGCAACGTCGCCGACCTCCCACGAGGAGGTGAACGGGACTGCGCCCGCGGTCAGCTCCGTCTCCGCCACCGCGAGCGCGGCCCGGCTGTCCTCGCGCTGGGACTTCTGGACCGCAGCGTTGCCGACGACTGCTGCCGCGCTTGGAAACGCCGAGGGCGGGTGGACGTAGAGGACGTGGACTTCCGGGAGCTTCGCGAACCATTTCACGTAGTCCACGAGATAGCGCGCGGCGATCTGCGTAAAGCGAGAGCCGTCTGCGGCAAGGAGGATTTTCATGGATGAGGGTAGCGCCCGTTCAAGCGGCGGGTCTGTTCGATGCCGCACGTAGCCGGGCGCACGGCGAGCGCGGCGCCCCTCCGGGATAACGGGATAGAATTGCTCATGAGGGAAAGGCCGTGAAGTCAGTGTGGGTAGCTGTCCAGTTCCCGCTGTCCGGAACCGGATTTCACAGCGGCTCAGCGACGGCGGCGACCATGGCAAGTGAGCGGCGCCTGCCTCCCCGCGTTCGGACACCCCGCGCCCCGATACAATAGGAACTTCGCCCGCTACGCGCAGCAGCCCCCCGCCCTCGCTTTCCTGAGAGGCGCAGCCGTCGCAACAAGCGCAGTCAGTGCTACCTGGAGATCCGAGAGATGCGTACCGTTCGATTGAAGCAGTTGATTGACGACGTGCTGAAGAGCCTTCCCGTTCCCCATACGGAGGACGTGATCGACGACGTCTTCCATGCGATCGAGCAGAACCCGAAGTGGCGCAAGACCTACGACGACCTCGCCTATGAGCTGGGCAAGCCTGCCGTCAACAGCTGGGGCGGCTTCTGGATCGCGCACGCCGAGGGTCGGGTGGGCTCCGAACAAGTGCCCGCGGCGAAGGCGACCCTCATCGACTCCTATTCCAAGCTCGCGAAAACGACCATCAAGGCGGCCAAGAAGATCAAGGAGCCCGAGGCGCTGAAGATGATGTCCGACCATTACCAGGCGCACCGGGACGCGCTTCCCGCGGAGATTCGCGATCGCCGCGGCCTGATCGTGGCGCTGATCAGGGAAGGATTCCCTCCCGAGGAGGCGTTTTCGAAAGCCATGGAGAAACCTTCCCTGGCGCGTTGAGCCCCGCGGAGCGCATCCCATGCGCATCGTGGAGATCCGGGAGCGTACCGCCCCGATCGCATCTCCCATCGCGAATGCGTTCATCGATTTCTCGAAGATGACGCTGAGCCTGGTCGCCGTCGTCACCGACGTGGTGCGCGACGGCGAGCCGGTGGTGGGCTACGGCTTCAACTCCAACGGCCGCTACGGCCAGGGCGGCCTGATCCGCGAGCGATTCGCCCCGCGCGTCCTCGAGGCGGCGCCCGCCTCCCTGGTGAACGATACCGGCGACAACCTCGATCCCCACAAGGTCTGGGCCGCGATGTTCGCCAACGAGAAGCCCGGCGGCCACGGCGAACGCTCGGTGGCGATCGGCACCATCGACATGGCGGTCTGGGACGCCGTGGCCAAGGTCGCAGGCCAGCCGCTGTTTCGTTTGCTTGCACAGCAGCGGGGCATGCAAGCCGACCCGCGTGTGTTCGTTTACGCCGCCGGGGGCTACTACCACCCGGGCAAAGGCCTCGAAGGCCTGGCCACCGAGATGCGCGGCTACCTCGATCGCGGCTATACGGTGGTCAAAATGAAGATCGGCGGCGCGCCGCTCGCGGACGACCTGAAGCGCATCGAGACGGTCCTGCGACTGCGGCCCGCGGGCTGCAGGCTGGCGGTCGACGCCAATGGCCGCTTCGACCTGGAAACGGCGATTGCCT
>JANNKG010000426.1:0-6152 GCA_031396185.1 Burkholderiales bacterium
CCTTCATTCGAGCGAATGAAGGTGTCTGACCCTTTTATTGGTTTATTTTCTGGTAGATCTCGATGTATTTGTTGGCCGCCTGGGTCCAGCCAAAATCCTTAGCCATCCCGTTCAGCTGTATTGCGCGCCAGCGTTTCGGATCCTGCCAGGCGGCGAGGGCGCGCTGGGCGGCTTCGATGAGGGCCGCGGGCGTGGCTTCGCTCATCAGAAACCCCGTCGGTTTCGGGTCGGCCTCGGTGATCGTGTCGACCAGCCCGCCGGTGGCGGTGGCGATGGGGGGCGTGCCGTAGCGCTGGCTGTACATCTGGTTCATCCCGCACGGCTCGAAGCGCGAGGGCATGAGGAACATGTCCGCGCCACTCTCGAGCAGGTGCGCAAGCTCCTCGTCGAATCCGATGACGACCGCGAAGTTACCCGGGTTGCGCACGCGCGCGCCCTCGAGCCGCGCGATCAGGTCGCGATCGCCGGTGCCCACCACCGCGATCTGCAGCCCCGTTGCCACCAGCGCGTCGGCCGCATCGGTCACGATATCGATGCCTTTCTGCGACGTGAGCCGGCTCACCATCGCGGCGATCGGGCGCTCGCTCGCCACATCGAGCCCCATGCGGCTACGCAGCTCGCGCTTGTTCGGCGCCTTGCGATCGAGCGTGAGCGGCCCGTAGCGGCTCGCGATCAACGGGTCTGCCTCGGGATTCCAGGTCGCGGTATCGATGCCGTTCAGCACGCCGTAGAGGCGATCGCCGAGGCCGCGCAGGATGCCGTCCATGCCGAAGCCGAGTTGCACGGTCTGGATCTCGCGCGCGTACGTCGGGCTCACGGTGTTCACGGCATTGGCGTAGACCATCCCCCCCTTCAGGAACGACACGCGACCGTAGAACTCGAGCCCCTCCACACCGAGGCTTTGCTGTGGAAGCGCGAGGCCCGCGATCTGGGCGAAACCGTAGGCCCCCTGGAACGCGAGGTTGTGGATGGTGACGAGGGTCTTGGCGCGCCGAGCGCGATCGAAGTGCAGGTACACCGGCGTGAGCCCCGTCGGCCAGTCGTTGCAGTGCACGACGTCCGGATGCCATGCGAGCGGCGACGCTCCAGTACCCAGGATCGCCGCGAGTCTCGAAAAAACGCCGAAGCGAACCGCGTTGTCCTCCCAGTCGTCGCCGTCGTCTGCCTGGTAGGGCCCGCCGCCGCGCGCGTAGAGCCCGGGGCAGTCGGCGACCAGGAGCGGCACGCCGTTCGGAAGCTTCGCGTCCAGGATCCGCACGCTGTGGCCGAGGACGCCGAGCGTGGCGAGCTCCACCGCGGGTGCCGCGGCCTTCAGCACCGGGAGGTAGCCCGGCAGGAGCACGCGCGCATCGACGCCCGCCTCCCGCAGCGCCGCCGGGAGCGCGGCACTGACGTCGCCCAAGCCGCCGGTCTTCACCAGGGGCGCGCATTCGGGCGTGACGAAAAGGACCTTGAGGGGAGAATCCTGGGACGGGGAGGGCAAGCGTGATCCTGGCCGGTGACGTTGGTGCAACCAAGATTCTGCTGGAAGTCGGCGAGGAGCGCAGCGGCCGTTGGCAGCCGGTGCTCGGGCGCCGCTACCTGATCGACGATTTTCCGAACGTGGCGGCGGTGTTCACGGCATTTCTCGCCGAGTGGGCCGCGACCAAGCCCGCGCGCGCGAAGATCACCGCTGGCGCCCTGGGCGTCGCGGGTCCCGTCCAGGGCAACCGCGTGAAGATGACCCATCGCTCGTGGCTGGTGGACGGCGACGCGCTTGCGCGGCGCTTCGCAATTCCGCGGGTTGTCATCGTGAACGATCTCGCTGCGGCGGCGAGCGGCATCGACCTGCTCGGCCCCCGGGATTACTTGTCCATCCACCCCGGCAAGGCGATCGCGGGCGAGCCGCGCGTGCTGCTGGGCGTCGGCACCGGGCTCGGCATCGCCTACCTGATAACCCGGGACGGACCCTCATTTCCGCGCTCCGGAAATGAGGGTCCGTCCCGGGTTTTGCCGGGGGAGGGTGGGCACGTGGGGTTCAGTCCCGCGAGCGCGGAGCAGGCGCGCGCGTGGGAAAAGCTCCGCGCGATGCAAGGGCGGGTGGAGGCCGAGGAGGTCGCGTCAGGGCGCGGCATTGCGAACCTCTATGGGGCGCTTACCGGGCGCGAGGCAGAAACGGCCTGGATCGTGAACCAGGCGATCGAACACCACGATCGGCAGTGCGTCGCCACGCTGGCTCTTTTCTCGGAGTGCCTGGGCAACATTGCCTGCGACCACGCGCTCGCGGTCATGGCCCGCGGCGGGATCCTGCTGGCGGGTGGCGTCATTGCAAAGATCGCGCCGTCGCTCGACAAGGCGCGCTTTCGCACCTCCTTCCGCGCAAAAGGCTTGATGTCTTCGATAGTTACCCGCGTCCCGGTGCGAGCCATCACCAACGAAAGGCTCGGGCTTCTGGGCGCAGCGCGAATCGCGCGCCAATATTTGTAGGAAAACTCCGGCAGAAAATTGCGCTACCCGCTGGCGAACATGTCGATCCGGCCGTGTCAGTGTTCGTCCTAGCCGCGGGTCGTTGCGGCGCGACGCGAGGAACGCAGCCATGGTCGAGGTCACCGAAAGAGTTATCTCGGTTCCGCGCGGCGCACACTTGGCGAGTGACGCGCGCCACACGGCCCAAGCCATCCGCAACACCGTGGCGGTGGTCCTCGCGGGCGGGCGCGGCGCACGCCTCAAGCAACTCACTGACTGGCGCGCAAAGCCTGCCGTCGCCTTCGGTGGAAAATTCCGCATCATCGACTTCACGCTCTCGAACTGCATCAATTCCGGCATTCGCCGCATCGACATCTGCACCCAGTACAAGTCCCACAGCCTGCTGCGCCACGTGCAGCGCGGCTGGAGCTTCCTCGACGGGCGCTTCGATGAGTTCGTCGAATTGATGCCAGCCCAGCAGCGCACCCACGGCGGCTGGTACCAGGGGACAGCCGATGCGGTCTACCAGAACCTCGACATCCTGCGCCGCCAGGATCCGCAGCTGGTGCTGGTTGTCGCGGGCGACCACGTCTACAAGATGGACTATCGCCGCATGATCGACGAGCACGTCACGCGTGGCGCAAAGCTCACCATCGCGTGCATCGAGGCGCCCATGGAGGACGCGGCCTCCCTCGGCGTGATGCGCACCGACTGGCGCGGCCGCGTGACTGCCTTCCAGGAAAAGCCCCAGTCGAACCCGTTCCCCATCCCCGGCCGCCCGGGCAAGGTGCTGGCGAGCATGGGTGTCTATATTTTCGACGCGGCGTTCCTTTTCGAGCACCTTCGCGCCGACGCCGCGCTGAAGGACTCGTGCCACGACTTCGGCAAGGACATCATTCCGCACCTGGTTGCCAGCAGCATGGATGTGTACGCCCACGATTTCCACGGCAGCTGCGTGAACATGACCAATGGCCGGCCGTACTGGCGCGACGTCGGCACCATCGACGCCTATTGGGAGGCCAACATGGACCTCACCAAGGTGATTCCGGAGCTGAATCTCTACGACAAGGCGTGGCCGATCTGGACCCACCAGGAGCAGAACCCGCCCGCGAAGTTCGTGTTCGACGAAGACGAACGCCGGGGCGCGGCGGTGGACTCGATCGTAGCCGGGGGCTGCATCGTGAGCGGCTCGACGGTCAAGCGCTCGCTACTCTTCACCAACGTGCGCGTGAACGACCATTGCCGGATCGAGGACTCGGTGATCCTCCCCGATACGGAGATCGGCCCGGATGCGATCGTGCGCAATGCCGTGGTCGACAAGCGCTGCCGCATTCCCGAGGGCATGCGCATCGGCATCGACCTCGAGGAGGACCGCAAGCGCTTTCACGTGACCGAGAAAGGCCGCGTGCTGGTGGTGCCGGAAATGCTCGGCCAGAGCCGATAAAAAAAGGTGTCAGAGACCATTTCTTCGCAGAAAGGTCTCTGACACCTTTTTCGGTCAAGGCAGGTCGCGGCGGGGAGCGATGCGCGCCGCTAGCGGCGCGGGCCGGTAGCCCGGCTGGAATCCGCATCCGGAACCGTAGGTGGCTTCCATCGCCTTGCATTGCTGTGCGATCGACGCGTCTGTCGGCTTCTCGCCCGTATCGATCCATCGCAGCAACGCCGCCAACGCCGCGGGATACACCGCATCGGCGAGGTAGCTGTGCTCCTTGTGGTCGGTGAAGGCCTGCACCAGCCTGGCCGAGCTTCCGCCCGCCTCCATCGCCCGGCGAAACGTGTCCTCGAGCTCGACGAACGCGGTGGGATCGCCGATCGCGTGCAGCGTGAGCACCGGCACGCCGATCCGGCCCGTGGGGTCCATGTCCTGCGCGAACTGCGCGGCGGCGGACGGATCGGGGCGATAACGCGCAACCCCGGCATTGAGCGCGGCATCGTCGGGCGAGCCGCGATACTCCTTTGCAACATTGTCGAACGGATTGCGCCCGCCGGTGCGGTTCTGCACGATGTCCTGGAAATGCCACGTGGCCCAGTTGAGGTGGGCCACGACAGAGCCCTCCGGAATGCGGACCACGTCCACGATCGTCTTGAGCTTCCTCGCCTGCTCCGGCGTGCGCTGCGCCGCAGCCTTCTTCACGCCCAGGCAGCCGTCCACGCGCGCGGCGAGCTCCGCGCGGGTCAGCTCGCTGTCCTTCGGCAGGCCCATCCACAGCGGATACTGTGGCTCGTCGGCGCGCGGATGGTTGTTGCAGAGATATTGGTAGACCACGCGCAGGTCGAGGCGAAACGCGTACGAGCCGCTGCCGCCGACCACGCCGCTCGTGAGCAGCACGCCGTCGTAGGGTGAACGGCCGCCGGCAGGCGCCGCATACTTCTCGGCAGCCTTCACCGCGACGCTCGCGCCCCACGATTGCCCATGGAGAATCGTGCGGCGAGGCGTGGCCACATGCTCCACGAAGATGCGGCGCACGGTCTCGGTGTCCTCCGCGGCGCTGCGGGCTGCGACACCGCCCTGGCGAAACACGGAGCTGGCCCACGCATACCCCGCCTTCACCGTAATCGACCAGCGCTTCGCGTCCTCGTCGGCGCGCGCCATCTTGGGCTCGCCCAACGCCGGGCCGCCGTGCGCATGCACGACCAGCACGCGATTCCACTGGGCGGGCATCACGATCAAGTAGTGGGCCTGTCGCGAATCGCGCCCGCGCAGGCAAGTCGCGCCCTCCGGCACGCCCGCCGGGCAGGCCGCGGCCACCGGAGCCGCTTCATCCGAGGATTTGGGCACCACCGCGCAGCTTGCTGCAAGGGCGAATGCAGCCGCGAGCAGCAGGCAGCGCGAGGTCGTGAAGTCCATCACTGCACCGCGCACGGGCGTGCACCGTTGGCACGGGGGTTGGCGTGCAGGCAGGCGAGCGTGACCAGCTCGATTCCGGAGGCGGTGAGCTGCTCGGAGGCCACGCGCTGAAGGCGAAGTGCATCCACCGGCGCGATCCCGAGGTCCGAGGCGGCGCGCTCGTTGGCCCCAAAGGACGCCGGATCGATCTTCGTGAGCGTGCCGAATAGAACGAGCGAGCTGAGATACGCGCCGTACTTGGACGGGTGGAACTGGTCCGCGTGCCACCACAGGTCCACGCCCTTCTTGCCCGGCGCGTACGGATTGCGGAATGCCGCACCGTCCTGCACCGCGCGCATGAACGCCTCACCCACGGGCGCGATGCCCGCGATGCCGCCGCTCCACAGCGCGGCCGCGGCATAGGCGTCACGAATCTGCGCGGTCATGGTCTCCAGGGGCTCGCCCGCGTAGGGGGTACCTGCCGGATAGGTCAGGTCGGGCCGCGCCCACGTCTGGTAGAGGTAGACCGCGGTGTCCGCGCTCGCATTGGGATTGGCGGGGATGTTGCGCACCGGCGAATTGGGGCCCCCCGGATACAGGGCCGACTCGCGATAGCTCTCCGCAAGCCCGTCGTGGATCCAGCGCTCGAGCTTCTTCACGTAGGCGTTGAATTGCAGGGGATCGCCGCCGGCACGCGCGATCGCCTCGGTGCTGTTGCCCTGGAGCACCACGATGTCCCAGCGCTTCGCGGCGATGTTGGCGCGCATGTTCCAGCCCGCGGGGTTGGTGTTGAGGTAATGGCCGCGAAGCGTGGCCCCGCCGCGCAGCGAATGGTGGACCTCGAAGTCGAGCCCGGCCTGGTCGGCCAGCGCCTCGATCA
>JANNKG010000511.1:0-3603 GCA_031396185.1 Burkholderiales bacterium
TCTTCATCTTCGCGACCAGCTGGGGAATGGTGACTTTCTTGCGCGCCGGCGCGGCGGCGGCGGGTTTTTGCTCGGCCATGCAGATCTCCTCGGGTTGGTTTCTTGTGCCTTACTGCTTGTTAACAATTTGCCGAGGCGAAAGCAAGCTCCGAAACGCCCCTTGTGCATGATCGTTCCAGCCCGCGTTTCCATGAGAAACGCGACGTTCGCCGGGAAACATCGCCGGCGTCACGAGGCGATCCGGCGCAGGCGCTTCAACCCCCACTGGCGGCGCCGCGTCCACAGCGCCTTGCGCCCGATGCCGAGCATGCGGGCGAGCTCGGCCTCGCTACGCGTGTCCTGGAAGCGCTCCACCACCTCGCGGATGTATTCCTCGATCGCGAGCGGCGGCGTGTCGCCCTGCGCGGCGGGCGCCGCGCGGACCATCGGGAGCGCCGGCGCGACCTCCGCCAGGTCGCGGCCGGTCAGCACGTCGCCTTCGACGAAGATCACCGCCCGCTCGATGAAATGCTCGAGCTCGCGCACGTTGCCTGGCCACGGGTGGTGCTCGAGGAATGAGGTGAACTCGGCGTCGAAATCGCGCACGCGCTTGCCGAGCTTGCGGGAGTAATGCTCGGCGAAATGGCGCGCGAGCACCAGGACGTCGCCACCGCGTTCACGCAGCGGCGGCAGCGTGAGGGAGATCACGTTCAGGCTGTAATAGAGGTCCTGGCGGAACGCCCCCTTCGCGACCGCCGCCTCGAGGTCCCAATGGGTGGCCGCGACGAAGCGCACATCGACGGCATAGCCCGCCCCCTCGCCGAGCGAGCGCGCCACCTTGTCCTGCAGCACGCGCAGCAGCTTCACCTGCAGCGCCGCGGTGAGCTCCGAGATCTCGTCGAGGTACAACGTGCCGCTGTGCGCCTCGCGGATCAACCCCTCGCGGCGCTCGGGCCCGCCGGCGCGGCCAAAGAGCTCGGCTTCCAGGACGGCGGGGGCGAGCGCTCCGCACTTGACCGGGACGAATGGGCCCTCGGCTCGCGGCCCGCGCGCGTGCAGCGCGTGCGCAAGCAGTTCCTTGCCGGTCCCGTACTCTCCGGAGAGCAGCACGTTGGCCTCGGACTGCGCGGCCTTGCGCATCCGCTCGAGCGCCTTCTTCATGCCGGGGCTGTCGCCAAGGATGGGGCGGCTCGCGTAGGCGCTGCGCAGCGTGCGGCGCAGGGCCGCGTTCTCGCGGGTCATGCGCCGCTCCTTGAGCGCGCGCTCCACCGAGTGCAGCAGCTCGTCGTTGTCGAACGGCTTGATGATGTAATCCACGGCCCCGGCCCGCAGCGCCGCGATCGCGCTCTCCAGCGAGGAATAGCTGGTCATCAGGATGATGGGCAGCGTGCGGTCCCGCTCGTGGATCAGTCGTACGGCGTCGAGCCCCGTCCCGTCGGGGAGCTTCAAGTCGGTGACGACCACATCGAAGTCGCCCGCGGCGAGGCGGCGCAGGCCTTCCTTCACCGACCCGGCCCCTTCCACGAAATAGCCCTCGCGCGAAAGCAGGAGCTTCACCACCTCGGAGACGCCCGGGTCGTCCTCGATGATGAACACCCGCTCCGAGCGCGCGCCGGCCACGGCTATGCCGCCCCCGGCAGGACCAGCTCCATGCAGGCCCCGCCCTCCGGATGGTTGCCGGCGACGAGCGTGCCGCCCAGCTCGTGGACGATCTCGTAGCAGATCGCGAGCCCGAGGCCGGTGCCCTCGCCAGGCGCCTTGGTGGTGAAGAACGGCTCGAAGACGCGCTGCAGGTTCTCCTCGGGGATGCCCGGGCCGGAGTCTCGAATTCGCACGCGGATGCGTCCGTCATCGTGGCGTGCAGTGGACACCTCGATGCTCCCGCGACCCTCCATGGCCTGTGCGGCGTTCAGCAGGACGTTGAAGATCACCTGCTGCAGCTCCCCTGGGCGGGCGAGCGCCACCCCATCGGGAAGGCCGAGGTACGCGACCTGCACCGCTTCGCCCCAGCGGTTGTGGCGCAGCAACCCCAGGGCCTCGCGCACGGCGGCGTCGATCGCCTGCGGCTGCGGAGCATCGCCGGTGACGCGCGAGAAATCGCCCAGCTTCCGGGTAATCGCGAGCACCCGCACGATGTTGCCGGCGATCGAACCCAGCCCCTTCTCGATCGTCTCGGGGGTGACGCCGCGGCGCGACTGCAGGATCTGGACCATGGAATGGATTGCCGCGAGCGGGTTGGAGACCTCGTGGCACACGCCGGCGAGCATGAAGCCGAGCGAGGCGAGCCGCTGCATCTGCGGATCGGGTGCGGCCTCGGGCAGGACCAGCACACAGCGACCAGACGGCGTCTCGGTGACGTGCGCGCCGGGGAGCCGCGCGGGGTCGGAATGTCCCACGCGCGCACGCATCGCCTCGTTGGCGTGGAGCACCGCGCCGTCGTCGCCGAGGATCGCCGCCGCCACCGGCAGCGCGTCGAGCAGCGCACGCAGATCGTCGGATAACGCGAGCGGGGGGCCGCTGCTGCGCACCGCGTTCACGCCGCGCTTCCTGCGACCGGGCGCACGATGGCGCGCTCGTCGATCGGCAGGCACATCGCGCACGCGAGCACCGAGAGCGCGATCGATCCGATCCACACCCAGTGGTAGGAGCCGGTCGCGTCGAAGATCGCGCCGCCCGCCCAGGCGCCGGCGAAGGCGCCGAGCTGGTGGCCGAGGAATGCGATGGAGAAGAGCGTCGAGAGGTACTTGAGGCCGAAGATCTGGCCCACGAGCGAGTTGGTGAGCGGCACGGTCCCGAGCCAGGTGAAGCCCAGCACCGCGGCGAAGAGATAGGTGCTGGCGAGGCTGATCGGCGCGGTCACGAAGAGCCCGATCGCCACGGCGCGCACCGCGTACACCCAGAAGAGCAGCCACTTGCGGCTGAAGCGCGCGCCGAGCGCTCCGGCGGCCAAGGAGCCGGCGATGTTGAAGAGCCCGATCGTCGCGAGCGCCGCCATGCCGTGCTGCACGCCGAGGCCGCGGTCCACGAGGTAGGCCGGCAGGTGGACCATGATGAAGATGGTCTGGAAGCCACAGACCAGGAACGAGGCCGTGAGGAGCCAGAAACCGCCATGTTTTCCTGCCTCGGCGAGCGCCGCGCCGATCGACTGCGTGCTCTCGTGGGCCGCGGAGTTGCGTCCGGCGAGCGCGCCACCCAGCGGAATCATCAGAAATGCCAGGGCGGCGAGCAGGGCCAGGGCCGCGAGCCAGCCGAATGCGCCGATGAGGCCTTGGCCCGCAGGCAGCATGGCGAATTGGCCGAACGATCCGCAAGCTCCGGCGATGCCGACGGCGAAGGAGCGGCGCTCGGGCGGAAACGCGCGCGCGACCACTGCGAGCACCACGCCGAAGCCGGTTCCCGACAGCCCCAATCCCACCAGCAGGCCCGCCGACAGATTGAAGAGGAGCGGGGTCGTCGCGTGCGCCATGGCGTAGAGGCCTAGCGAATAGAGCACGCCGCCGGCGACAATCACGCGCCCGGCGCCCTTGCGATCCGCGATCGCGCCAGCGAACGGCATCGCCAGGCCCCACACCAGGTTCTGCAGCGCGATGGCGAACGAGAACGTCTCGCGGCCCCAGCCGAGGT
>JANNKG010000523.1:0-2495 GCA_031396185.1 Burkholderiales bacterium
GGCGCCAAGTTCAAGGACATGAAGTACGACCTCTCCGGCACCGCGTTCGGCGTCGATGCGGTCGAAACGCTGATCGACCGCCTGACGGGCCAGCCCTATTTCAACGGCACCGTCTGCACAGGCACGAACGTCACCAACGCCGGCCAGAACAGCGACCAGTGCAGGATCACCCGTGCCATCCCCGGCGCCGCTGTGAGCTTCAAGAACAACCAGTTCGGCCTGTACCTCCAGGACGACTGGGAGATCAACAAGCGGCTCGAGGTGAACCTCGGCGTTCGCTGGGACGTCGAGTCCAACATGCTGAACAACGACTACGTCACTCCGGCGGACCGCGTGAGCGCGCTGTACGCGTTGGACACCACGCGCTATGGCATCACGCCTGGCACGGGCCAGACCTATGCGCAGTCCCTCGCCAGGGGCGGCATCAACGTCGACAACTACATCGCCACCGGTAACGGGCGCAAAGTCTACAAGGGCGCCCTCGCCCCGCGCCTCGGCGCCTCGTACGACCTGTTCGGCGATCGCAACACCGTGGCGTTCGCCGGCTTGGGGCGATCCTACGACCGCACGATGGCGAACCACGCCCTCGACGAGCTGCAGAAGAACCAGCAGCCCGGCGGCGAGATCTGGCTCATCCACAACGACTTCAAGATGCCCTTCGCCGACCAGTTCACGCTCGGCGTGCGCCAGGGGTTCGGCCGCTGGAATACCGAGGTCGCGGTGAGCCAGGTGTACGCGAAGAACCAGTTCGTCTGGTTCGTCGGCAACCGCGACCCCAATGGCGGCTTCGGCACGCAGAGCCCGATCGATCCGCTGTTCGGCGGCCCCGCCGGCTACGGCACCTTGATCCTCGGCGACTTCGTCGGCAAGACCAGGACCAACTCGCTATTCGCGAAGGCCGAGAAGCCGTACACCCCGAGCTCGCGCTGGGGTGTCAATATTGCGTACACGTACAGCGACGCGCAGACCACGCACCGCGAGTGGAACAACGACATCTTCGACTTCACCTACGGCAAGCCCGGCCAGGGCGGGTTTAACCCGTCGACCCTCGTGGACAAGCACCGCGTCGTCGTCGCAGGGGTGATCGACCTGCCGTGGGGCATCACCGGGGCGTCCAAGTCCACCTTCGCGAGCGGCAATCCGCGCCGCGTCGTCGACTGCTCGAGGGGCTTCAGCAACTGCGTCACCGTGGAGGGAGACGGGCCGAACTTCCGCCAGGTGGACGTGAGCCTGTCCAAGGAGTTCGCCTGGGGAATCCACCGCTTCACGGTGCGGGCCGACGCGCTCAATGTCTTCGACACCGTGAACTATGGCGGCCTCGACGATTTCGGCGGCGGTCCGGTGGGGGCGGGTGGTCAAGCCAACTCGATCGGTGGCGACAACCTCAACCTCGGGAAGCCGAACAGCATCCGCGGCGACCCGCGAACCTTCCGTGTCTCGTTGAGCTACCGCTTCTGACCCACCCCGCCAGGCGCCGAGGCGCTGCATGATCGCGTTCAACGCGAAGCGCCGCCGGCTCCTGCTGGGATCGCTCCTCCCCCTCGCGAGCGGCTGCCTCGGCCCAGGAGCGCGAGACATCGCCGCGTATTCCGAGCGGCGGCAAATCGCGCGGGCGCCGCTCTTCGACGATCTCACGCGGCGCACCTTCGATTTCTTCTGGGAGACGACTCCGGCGAGCAACGGGCTCTCGCCGGATCGCTATCCGACCCCGTCGTTCTCGAGCATCGCCGCGGTCGGCTTCGCCCTCACCGCTTATCCGATCGGGGTCGAGCGCGGCTACATCACGCGCGTGCAGGCGATCGAGCGGGTGCTCGCGACCGTGCGCTTCTTCCGCGACGCACCGCAAGGACCCGGAGCCACCGGCACCGCGGGCTACAAGGGCTTCTTCTATCACTTCCTGGACATGAAGACCGGAACGCGGTACGGCGATATCGAACTGTCGACGGTCGACACCGCGCTGCTCATGGGCGGGATGCTCTTCTGCCGTTCCTATTTCGATCGCGGCAGCGCCGACGAGGCCGAGATCCGGCGCCTGGTCGACGAGATCTACGCTCGCGTCGACTGGCCGTGGATGCAGGTGCGCGGCGCCGCAATCTCCCACGGCTGGCGTCCCGAATCGGGATTCATCGCCTACGATTGGAAGGGGTACAGCGAGGCGATGATCGTCTACATCCTCGCCCTGGGTGCGCCTACCCATCCGGTCGCGCCCGAGGCGTGGGCGGCCTGGACGAGCACCTACGGGCCCTCCTGGGGGCCGCTGTACGGACCCGCCCACCTCACCTTCACGCCGCTCTTCGGCCACCAGTATTCGCATGTCTGGATCGATTTCCGCGGCATCCGCGATTCCTTCATGCGCCGCCGCGGTATCGATTATTTCGAGAACTCGCGGCGCGCGACCTACTCGCAGCGAGCGTATGCGATCGCCAATCCGATGCGATGGAAAGGTTATGGCGGGAATGTCTGGGGACTGACGGCCTGCGACGGTCCTGCCGACG
>JANNKG010000569.1:0-2665 GCA_031396185.1 Burkholderiales bacterium
ATGCCGAAGCCGAAGTCTCGGTCGATGAGGTGACCGCTGTCGTCCGGCCCGCGATGGATGATCCGGTCGCACTGCGCGGCGATGGTCTCGCGCGCGACGGGCCGCCCGCTCCTTCGGTACCACACTCGCAAAGCTCGTGAACCGCCGATTGCTACGCATCGAGGAGCGGCTCGACGTGCGCCGCGTGGAGCTGACCCACGATGTGCTTTGCTCCGTAGTGCTGTCGAGCCGCGATTTGCGCCACGAGCGTGAGGCGCTGGACCAGGCACAGCGTAACCTGGAGGCCCAAAAGGCGCGAGAAGCCGCTATCCACAAGGCTTTAGTGCGCGCCCGGCAGATTGCCTTGGGCTGTGCTGTTCTCGCGATTGTGGCGGTTGCGAGCGCCTTCTTCGGCTACCAGAACATGCGGCGCGCGCAGGAGGCCGAGACGAAGGCGCAGCAGACGCGCCTGAGGGCCGCGGGCGCGCGCAGCGAGGCTGAAAAACTCATTGTCTACTTGCTGGATGATTTCTATCTCGAGCTCGAGCCCATCGGCCGGCTGGACATCGTCGCCGACCTGGCGAAACGTGCTCTCGATTACTACGGCGCGCTGCCACCCGAGCTTCGCACCGCCGAGACCGACGGCAACCGCGCGCTCGGGCTGGTGCGGTATGGCTACGTGTTGCGTTATCAGGGCAAGCTGGACGAAGGCCTGAAGGTGCTTTCGGAGGCGGTCGAGGTTCTGAGCCGCCTGCGGCGCGAAGGCGACCGTTCTGAAGTAACGGCGATCGGGCTGGGACTGGGACTGTCTGCTTCGGCCCGGGTCCTTGACAGCCAATCCAAGGAACTCGAGGCGGGGAAACGCGCCGGCGAGGCCGTGGAGTTGCTGACGCCCCTCATGGCGGGGCCGTCACCTTCGGTCGCGCTACGCCGCGCCTACGGGGCCACGATGCTCTACCTCGGCTTTACGCAGATGCGCCAATCCCGGGAGGAAGAAAGCGTCAAGACGCTGGAGGGCGCGCGCGCGGCGTTTCGGAGCATCGATGGCCTCAGCCTGGGGGACTTGCCTTCGGCCGCCGCCTACGCGGAGGCGTCGAGCTGGTTGGTGGAGGCACTCACGCGTCTGGGCCGCAGCGCCGACGCGAAGAAAATCGGAGAAGAGGCCGAGCCGGTTGCCAGCCGCATCCTCGAGCGTCGACCGAACCACATGGGAGCGCTTCGCTCCCGCGCCCTCATCTTGGGCGGCTTCGTGGAAGTCGAAATCAACGATCTTCATCGCCGCAAGGCGCTCGCTTTCGCCGAGGCTGTGGAACGTGACTGGGAGTCGTTCCTCAAGCTCGATCCGGGCAACTTCATCGCCTGGAGCAATCTGGCCGGCAGTCGGAGCGGGGCCGCTACTTCACTCGAGGCCTTGGGACGCCCCAACGAGGCCCTTCGGAAATGGCGCACTGCGCTTGACGTGGAGCGGGACTCCAAGTCGCCGGCCCTGGCCGGAAACCTGATCTTTCCGGCGGGGCGCCTTGCCGAGCTGGAAGCCGACCTCAACATTCCGCGGCCGGATGGAAAGGCTCCCGGAGATCACCGGCGGCTCGCCGATATTGCCGTGCGGGCGCTGCCACGGGATTCGTTCACTCGACTCGCCTTCCTGGAATTCGGGGCGCGTTTCGACTTCATATCGGCCTCATTCGCGGGAAGGTACGCCGAGGTGAGAGCGTTGACCGAGGCGGCACTGCGGCGCATCGAAGCGGCCAAGCCGTCAACCGAGAACGAATCGAGGCAGCGTTCCGAAGGCATGGCATTCACCAGCTACTACCTTGCGTCCGCGTTGTATAACTTGAAGGAGTACGCGGAGGCCGAAAAGGCGAGCCGCTCCGGGCTTGGTTATCGCGACCGATTGCCGAACCGAACGATGAACGAAAAGATCGAGGCGAGCCGCGAGCGACTGGTCTTGGCCATGGCCGTCGCCCGCCAGAATCGCCAGCTTGAGGCCTGGAAAATCGTCGAGCCGGAGCTGAAGTTCCATCGCGAGGCCGCCGGCCCTGGCAGCGACGACCTGTACCAGCGCTCGATGCTGGCCCGGGCTCAATTTGCCGCAGCTCTCGCCGCCCCCCAACAAGCTCCGATCCTGCTGGCCGAGGCTGCCGCGATCATCGATGGCCTGCCGAAGGAAATGAGCCGTCGCAACAGCATTGCCCAGTTGCGGGGCTGGATCGCCGAGGAGATCAAGAAACGCCGCTCATAGGTAGGGTCGCGTCTAACTACGCGTTTGGCGCGCTTTCCTTGAGTCGTCCGGAACGTTGGCCTTCAGCTCGGCGAGCCAAGCCCGCGCATTCCCGTCCGAAGGTGCGCGCCAATCCCCGCGTGGCGAGAGGCTGCCGCCGGCCACCACCTTGGGGCTGTTGGGCAACGCGGAGCGCTTGAACTGGCTGATCTCGAAGAACCGGTACAGGAAAACCCCGAGCCACTTCTTGATGTCGCCGAGCGTATATGCGTTCTTCGCGTCTCCGGGGAATGCGGGCGGCCAGTCGCCGCGCTTTGCGTCGCGCCACGCGTGCCACGCGAGAAACGCTACCTTCGACGGGCGCAACCCGAATCGCGTGATGTAGTAGAGGTTGAAGTCCTGCAACTCGTAGGCCCGATCTTCGACTGCGTGCTCTGCAGCTTGCCGCCCTTGCCCGCGGGGACC
>JANNKG010000001.1:0-2107 GCA_031396185.1 Burkholderiales bacterium
GCCGGGCGGGCCCTTCGGGCCGCAGGCCACGAGCATTACGGCGAGCGCGATGAGCAGCAGGGCTCCGGCGAGGCGAGGCGGGGGCGGCAACATGGGTTGTTCTCTTTACAAGGCCGTGGGGAAGGCGCAGAATATACATACAAACACGTATGTATGTCAACTTACGGTTTGTTACCGGAGGAGAACGGTGGCACGACGCACCAAGGAAGAAGCCCTCGAAACCCGCTCGCGCATCCTCGATGCCGCCGAGCAGGTCTTCTATGTGAAGGGCGTCGCGAACGCCTCCCTCGAGGAAATCGCTGCCGCGGCCGAGCTCACCCGCGGAGCGATCTACTGGCACTTCAAGGACAAGGCGGAGCTGTTCGACGCGATGATGCAGCGCGTGGTGCTGCCGGTCGAGGAGATGCTGGAGCGCTCCGGGTGTTGCGGAACCACCGATCCGCTCGAGCTGCTGCGCCGCGCCACCATCGACGTGCTGGTCAGAACCGCGAGCGACGAGCGCACGCAACGCGTTTTCGACATCGCGTACCACAAGTGCGAATACGTGGGCGACGCGGCCGGGGTGCGCGAGCGCCACATCGCGAGCCAGGGCGAGTGCATGAAGAGCATCGAGGCGGGCTTCCGCGCGTGCGTCGAGGCGGGCCAGCTGCCGAAGAGCGTGAGTCCGAGGGTGGCGGCGATCGGGGCGATGTCGCTGGTCTCGGGGCTCATCGCCAACTGGGTGCTCGACCCCGGCAGCTTCCCGCTGAAGCGCCATGCCGAAACGCTCGTCGACATCTACTTCCGCGGCCTCGCTTCCACGCCGCCGCGCGCGCCTCGCTAGGGCGCGGGCGCGTGCCGATGGCGGCTAGTGGAAGATGCGCTTGTAGGTATCGAGGTCGGCGCGGTAGCAGCTGCACGACGCACGCTCGAGGCCCTTGCGGTCGAGAATGGTCAGAACCCCGCGGGTGTACGTGATGAGATTTTTTTTCTGCAGCGCTGAGGCCGCCTCGGTGATTCCCACGCGCCGCACGCCGAGCATGTAGGCGAGAAACTCGTGGGTAATCCTGAACGTGGCCGCATGGGCGCGGTCACCGGTCATCAGCAGCCAGCGGGCGAGGCGCTGCTCGACCCGGTGGAAGCGATTGCACCCCGCGACCTGGATCAGCTGGCTCATCACGACATAGATGTAACGGTCCACGCATTCGCGCAACGACGGCATGCTCGGGATCAACCGCTTGAATGCGGCGGCGCTGATCCGCAGCGCAGGGCCCGCGCCCTGCACCAGCGCCCGCATCGGAGTCGTCGCGACCCCGAACGCAACCGGGAGCCCGTACATGCCCTCGTTGCCGGCAAGCGCGACCTCGAGCGTGCTCTTGCCCCCCATGGGGACGAGCATCGAGATGAAGCTCCCGGTGGGAAAATAGACGTGCTTGATGGTGCCTCCGGCCTCATCGAGCACCTCCTCGAAGGCAAGGTCGACCTCGTCGCAAGCCGCCACCATGCGCGCGCGCTCCTTTGGGGGCAACTCGTCCAGCAGCCGATTGGTGAAGGGTGCGGCGGCCGCACCGCGCCGCGAGCGGGCCGGAGTGGGCAATGCGGCGTTGTCGCCATTTGAAGTCTCCCTCATGGAAGTCTCCTTCGATGAATCAGGAGATCAGCCTAGGGCAATGCGCGCGGCGAGTCTGGGCGCTACCGCACGCAGTGAGGGTGCTATGTGGGGTGTCGCACCAACCCGCTTAGTGAGGCGCCACCCAGGGCAGCAGGCGTGCACTTTCGCGCCGTACGACCTCGTAGCACTCGCACGACATTCTCTCCAGCTGCGGCCGGTCGAGCACCTTGATGTGCCCGCGCCGATAGCTGATCGCCCCCGACTTCTGCAGCTTGCCGGCCGCCTCGGTCACGCCCTCGCGGCGAACGCCGAGCATGTTGGCAATCAGTTCCTGGGTCATGACGAGCTCGGGCACCGGCAACCGGCCGCAGCTGGAGAGAATGTCGTGCGAGTGCTACGACGTCGTACGGCGCGAAAGTGCACGCCTGCTGCCCTGGGTGGCGCCTCACTAAGCGAGTTGGTGCGACACCCCACATAGCACCCCTCGCTGCGTGCGGTAGCGCCCAGACCCGCCGC
>JANNKG010000068.1:0-2175 GCA_031396185.1 Burkholderiales bacterium
GCTGGTCATTGCCGGCCTTGGATCGCGCGAAGCTATAGGCAAGGTCGTGCACCCGATACACCTCGACCCAAGGGCGAGGACCCCACGGTGGCCACCATCGTGATCCCGAAGGTGATGACGGCGGAAGAGGAGCTGGCGGAAGCGGCCCTCACCGCGGCGCCATCGGCCGCGGACGTGGTGACGACGGCCCAGAAGACGAAGGAGGAGGAGGCGGCGGCGAGCGGCGGCGGTGCCGGCAGCAAGCCGACCGTGAAGGACGACAAGAAAAACATGAAGGAAGCAAAGAAGTAACACCAGGGAGCGGGAAGGACGCCCGCCGGGAAACCCGGCGGGCGTTTTCATTGACATGGATGAAATCAAACTCATCGTCGGACTCGGCAACCCCGGGAAGGAGTACGAGAGAACGCGCCACAACGCGGGCTTCTGGTGGGTCGACGCCATCGCCGAGGCGAAGCGCGCCACGTGGAAGAAGGAAACGAAATTCTCCGGCTGGACCGCGAAGGTCGACGAAGGCGGGGCGCCATTTGTACTCCTCAAGCCCTCCACCTACATGAATGAAAGCGGCCGCAGTGTGGCCGCCTACTTGCGCTTCTTCCGCATCGAGCCGGCTGCGATGCTGGTGGTGCACGATGAGCTCGACCTGCCGCCGGGGACGATCAAGCTCAAGCGCGGCGGCGGCACCGGCGGCCACAACGGCTTGACCGACATTTCCGAGGTCCTTGGCACCAAGGATTTCTGGCGGTTGCGAGTCGGCATCGGCCATCCCGGCCACAAGGACCTGGTGGCCGATTACGTCCTCGACAAGGCCCGCCGCATCGAGCAGGACGCAATCGACCCGCCCTTCGAGCGCAGCCTCGAGCTCCTCCCGAGACTGGCCACCGGCCGCATGGCCGACGCGATGACGTGGCTCCACACAACGCCCAAGGCGGCACCTGAAGCGGGTGCCGCCGGCGCGACCGCGGGTGTCGTCCCCGTGCAGACGGGGACCCAATCACCGAAAGACAAGCAATGAGTCTCCAATGCGGCATCGTCGGCCTGCCGAACGTCGGCAAGTCCACCCTCTTTAACGCGCTCACCAAGGCCGGGATCGCGGCGGAGAACTATCCGTTCTGCACCATCGAACCCAATGTCGGCATCGTGGAAGTGCCCGACCCCCGTTTGCAGAAGCTCGCGGCGATCGACAAGCCGCTCAAGGTGATCCCGGCGATCGTGGAGTTCGTCGATATCGCGGGTCTCGTCGCCGGTGCCTCGAAGGGCGAGGGCCTCGGCAACCAGTTCCTCGCCAACATTCGCGAGACGAACGCGATCGCGAACGTGGTGCGCTGCTTCGAGGATGGCAACGTGATCCACGTGAACAACAAGGTGGACCCGATCTCCGACATCGAGGTGATCCACACCGAGCTGGCGCTCGCCGACATGCAGTCGATCGAGAAGGCGAAGCACCGCTTCGGCAAGACGCTGCGTGCGGGCGACAAGGAGGCGATGAAGCTGGTCCCGCTCCTCGAGCGCGTGGAAAAGGCCCTCGACGGCTTCCACCCGGTGCGCGCCATGGGCCTCAGCGCCGACGAGATGGCGCTCCTGCAGCCGCTGCAACTCCTCACCGCGAAACCGGCGCTCTACATCGCCAACGTGGGTGAGCACGGCTTCGAGGGCAATCCCCTGCTCGAGCGGGTGAAGGAATACGCCGCCAAGGAAGGTGCGCCGGTAGTCGCTATCAGCGCCAAGCTCGAGGCCGAGATCGCCGAGCTCTCGGACGAGGAAAAGCAGGTCTTCCTCGCCGACATGGGCATGACCGAGCCGGGCCTCGACCGCCTGATCCACGCCACCCACGACCTGCTGGGCCTGCAGACCTATTTCACCGCGGGCGACAAGGAAGTGCGCGCCTGGACCGTGCGCAAAGGGGCGACGGCGCCGCAGGCCGCGGGCGTGATCCACACCGACTTCGAGAAGGGCTTCATCCGCGCCGAGGTCATCGCCTACGACGACTACGTTCGCCTCGGGGGGGAGACCAAGTCGAAGGAGGCGGGCAAGATGCGCCTCGAGGGCAAGGACTACGTCGTGAAGGATGGCGACGTGATGCACTTCCGTTTCAACGTGTAACTCAGTAAATCGTATAATTGGCCGGGTCCGAAAAAAGCTCCTTTAGAAACATGTTGTTCAGGTAATGGCCGGTCT